>CALBVA010000164.1 GCA_937969125.1 uncultured Verrucomicrobiales bacterium
GGTCAACAATCCCGGCCCGGTGGCCATGCCCAATAACGGTAAACTCACCGCCGGGGTCGCACTCGGCATGCGAGGAGGGCCCGGACTCAATGCCGCGAAAGGTGGCTGGACCATTCGGAGGAATGGAAGGAGCATTACGGCAACTGAGAACACACGGATGCTGGCCAATGATGTCCTCAACATCCCCACCAATCCCTTCGTTGATAAAACAGTGACTGTCCTCGGAGAGGTCAAGCGACCCGGCGCAGTGAAATTCAACCTCAATGGTAAGATGTCAATTGCCCAGGCTATCGGCCTTGCCGGTGGAAAAAACGCCCGTGGCGATCTCAAAAAAGTCACCGTGCTCCGTAATGGACGAGCCCAACCCAAGAAAAATGTGCAAGCCATGAGTGAGGGGAAAATCCCGATGTTCATGCTCCAGCCGGGAGACGAGATCACGATCAAGCCAAGTCGCTGGTAGGATCGATTTAAAAACAGTTTTGCAAATGGCGAAAAAATACGACCCCGCGACCGAGAACGGGCACGATGATTTTGTGCAGCCGGTGAAGGTGCAAGGCCCCTTCGACCTTAGCTACCTCCTCCCTCGGCTCCTGGTTCGCTGGCATTGGATTGCCATTGGCACTTTGCTCGGAGTCGTTTTTGGAATTATCAACATCCGTCTATCCACCCCGATTTATCAGTCGCAGGCGAAGGTCCGCCTCAAAAGCCAGAATCTCGGAGTAACTGGCCGCGGATCTACTGGTGATGAGCTGAATCTCGAGGATGCGGCTTCGATTGAAGCCATCCGAAACGATTTCAATCAGCCCGATCTTTTTCAAGAGCTGGCCGAAGACCAAGGCATCCGATCCTTACCCAATCTCGTCCCACCTCCCAAGCGCGGCATAAGCAGCCTCTGGAAAGTTCAGCAGAAGCGAAGCACTGAAACATCCCACCTCGATGAGGCTCCTCCGGTCGATAAACTAGCCGGTATGATTCACGGCTGGACCAGTACCGAGCACCAGCAAGGCACTCGCTTTATCGCAATCAAAGTGAAGCACACCGATCAGGATGTGGCACAGGACATCGCGAACAAGGTGGTGAAGTTCTACATGGCTCGGCGGAAGGAAACCAAAAGCGGTAGCCTGGGCGAGCGTTCCGAGACCCTCGAAAATGAGCGTAAAAAGGTAGAAGCCAACCTCCAGAAGGCCAAACAAACCCGAGCCGCCTACACCCGGGTCATGAAGACCGAGGCTGACCTCACCAAGGCGGAGAAGGAACTACGCGTGGAGAAGACCCTCACCAAACACAAGCACCCACGCATGAAGAAGGCGACCGCCGAGCTAAAGAGATCCAAGGAGGCCTTTCTTCTCGAGCTGGAGCGCCTGTCAGGCAACCCACTGGACGCCGAGGCCTGGGAACCTCATCTGAAGTCGTTTGAAAACACCGAGGACGATGACACCATCGCGGATCTCCGAACTTTCCTTCAAGTGCGGGTTGCAACAATCGACACCGACATCAAGACCACCGACTCGACTCTGACTGGATTGAAGGAAAAAGTCGACGTTACCAAAATCGATCAGGGTAACACCGAGGCCGAAGTTGTCTTTACGGACCCCGCTCAGAGACCTGGCGCGCCCACCTCGCCAAACAGGAAGAGCATTCTCGTCAAGAATACCGTCCTCGGACTTTTCGGAGGCCTATTGGTGGCGTTCGCCTTCCAGTATTTCGATAACAAGTTTCACGGCGTCGCCGAGCTGGAACAGGCCTTCGACGTGCCCGTCCTCTCTGCCATCCAGCACCTGCCGGACGAGCGTGAGCTGGCAGAACAAAAAGCCCATCTCCGACACCTGCCGCCCTCGCTGCACCGCATCTCGCCCACCCTGGCGGTGCCGGGCTTTGAGACCGACTGTGTGCACTCGGAGATGTTCCGCGTCCTCCGGGCCTCAATGTCACTTCTGGGCGATGCTACCCAACGGCGCATCACCCTGATCAGCTCATCGCTTCCCGGCGAAGGTAAGACCTTCGTAGCGGCGAACCTGGCAGTGGCCTACGCGAAGCAGGGCACTCGGACCCTCATTGTGGATATGGACCTGCGGAAGCCGGCCCTTCATAAAATCTTCGGCGAGGGCCGCTCGGATCGCCCCGGCATCGTGAATGTTCTCAATGGCACCGCTGCTGCGAGTCAGGCTGTGGCCAATTATCCCGGATTGGACAATCTCAGCGTGATCTTCTCCGGGCCGCAGACCCCCAATCCCGGCGAACTGCTGGAACCCAACCGCGTGCGCTCGTTGCTCAACATGTTCGCCTCGAACTTCGATCACCTGATCATCGATAGTGCCCCGCTCCTGCCGGTACCCGACACCCGCTTGCTGGTGCCCATGGTTGATAATTTCGGCCTTGTAGCCCGGGCTGATCACACCCCGATCAAGGCGGTGCAATCGACCCTTAATCTCCTCGCCGACGACGGCATGCGCCCGTCCGGCATTATCCTGAATGACTTCTCCGAAGCGAAGATGCAGGGTGGCAAATACGGCTACGGTTATGGCTATGGCAAGTATGGAGAGGACCTCGACTGATCAAGATATCCCCCTACGCATCATTCTTCATGCAAACCATCCTTGAATCCGGACGTTCCGAAAAAAACTACTGGAAAGACCTCTGGCGCTTCCGCGAACTCTTCCAGGTCCTCGCCTGGCGCGACATCTCCGTCCGCTACAAGCAGACCGTCATTGGCATCCTCTGGGCGATCATCCGTCCACTACTCTCCACTCTCATTGGCACCTTTGTCTTTGGTTCCATGGCCGGCTTTGCCTCGGATGTGAGCGCGCCGTATGCCCTTGTCATCTTTGCAGGAATGCTGGCGTGGCAGTTCTTCCACACCGCGCTTTCAGATGCCTCGAACTCGCTGACCACGAATGCCAACCTGATCTCTAAGGTTTACTTTCCGCGCCTCATCGTGCCGACCGCCTCCATCATGGTGGCGCTCATTGACTTCGCGATCAGCTTTGTCCTCTTCCTGCTCATGATGCTCTACTTCGGCCATCCGCCGACCTGGAACATCCTCGCTCTTCCACTCTTCATCGTAATGGGCTTCTTCGCGGTGATGGGACCCAGCCTCTGGATCGCTTCGCTCAATGTGAAGTATCGTGACTTCCGCTACGTGATCCCCTTCATCCTGCAGTTCGGATACTTCATTACACCGGTTCTCTACCCGAAATTTAAGATCATGGAGAAGATCCCGGAGCACCTGCAAATCCTCTATTACATGAACCCCATGGTCGGTGTCATTGATGGCTTCCGCTGGTGCCTGATCGGCTCGGAGTTCCCGCTCGATTGGACGGCTATCGCCTCCAGCATCTTCATCACGATCTTCTTCATGTGGCTGGGAATCCGTCAGTTCCGCAAGATGGAAAAAACCTTCGCCGACCTCATTTAACGACATGCCGAAAACAGCGATTACGGTCAAGGGACTGTCTAAACGATACTTTCTGGGTCACCAAAGCACCCAGGAATCCTACCAGTCTCTGCGCGATTCCATCGTCAGGGCAGTGAAAGGCTTTGCCCGAAAAGCGGGCGACATGGCGCGGGGCAAGCAGATCCTCGCGGGTGATTCCGTGGAAGAATTCTGGGCCCTGAAAGGAATCGACTTCGAGGTGGAGGAAGGCGAAGTGCTGGGCATCATCGGCCACAATGGTGCGGGCAAGAGTACGCTCCTAAAAGTCCTCTCCCGCATTACCGAACCGACCGAAGGGCGCATTGAACTAAACGGTCGAGTGGCTTCTCTACTGGAAGTGGGCACGGGCTTTCACCCGGAGCTCACGGGACGGGAAAACATCTTTCTCAATGGCGCCATCCTCGGGATGACGAAGCGGGAAATTAAGGAGAAATTCGACGAGATCGTGGACTTCGCCGAGGTGAAGAACTTTCTCGATACTCCGGTGAAGCGATACTCCTCAGGAATGTATGTCCGTCTCGCCTTCGCCGTCGCGGCCCACCTGGAGCCGGAAATCCTGATCGTGGACGAGGTCCTGGCGGTCGGTGACATGAAGTTCCAGAAGAAGTGCCTCGGCAAGATGAAATCCATCTCGCGAGAGGGCGGGCGCACCGTGCTCTTCGTTAGTCATAACCTCTCGGTCATCCAGACGATCTGCAAACGCTGCGTAGTTCTGAAGCGAGGGCAGGTCGATTTCATCGGGCCGTCAGCCGATGCCGTGGCACGCTACTTAGAGTCTGAAAGTGACTTCCACTGGCTCCGCGATCCGGAGAAAAAGCCGATGTCCGGCTGCCACTTTGACGAAATCACCCTGAAGGTCATTGGAGAAGACACCCCGGATCCGTCAGTCGAGATCACCGCGAAGATCACCAATGAAAAGGAGCGGGAACTCGCCTTTGAGGTTCATCTTTTCAATGCTTCCGGCGAAGGCGTCGCGCTGGGTCTCTCGGGATCAGTGGATCGCCTGAAATTCGAGAAAGGCACCGCCGAACACCGGTGGCGATTTCCCGCCGGGCGGCTGGCCACCGGAAGCTACGGAGTCTCGGTCCGCCTCAACGTTCCCGGAGTCAAAGTTTACGATGAGGTCTGGCAGAAGCTCTCCTTCGACTTCCAGTCACCTCCCCACCCGGAACATTCCTACCGCATCGCCCAATCGTGGGGTCACGGTTCCTTCATGCTCGACCTCGAGAAAGCCTAAGCCAGTCGCACTTGAAAATCGCGCTCGTCAGTTTCGAATTCCCGCCCGCCGTCGCCATCGGCGGGATTGGCACCTATGCTTGGGAAGCCGCGACGATGCTGGCGGAGGGAGGGCATGAGGTGGAGGTCTTCGCAGCTGGAAAAGAAGGACCGGAACCGGCGGAGGAATTTGGGATCAAGGTGCACCGCTTCGAGGCGGATCATCGCGACCCTTTTAGGGAGATGATCGTATCGACCTTCAGCGAGAGTCATGAGGAAAAACCCTTCGATGTTCTCGAAAGCCCGGAACTCGGCCGGGAAGGTCAACTCATCGCCAAAAAATACCCGGATCTGCCACGGGTGATTAAATTACATACCCCTTCCTACCTTCTAGAACAGATCGGCTGGCAAAAGCCCTCACTTGCCAAACAACTGCGGTTCACCCTGGGTTGTCTAAAAAAAGGCAAGCTGGCCTTTCTCCAGAAACCGGAATTCGCTCCCGAAAGGGATGAGGAATGCTTGTGGACCCGCACCGCTGACGAGATCGCGGCACCAAGCCACGCGATCGGTGACCGGCTGGCCGAAGACTGGTCGCTGGAGCGGGATAAGATCTCCTTCTTCCCGCTGCCGCTCACGCCGACCGAGGAACTCCTCGCTCTGGAACCAGCGACCGAGCTAAAGACAGTTGGATTTCTGGGAAGGTTGGAACAGCGGAAGGGCGTCATTGAAATCACGAAAGCGATTCCGTCCATCCTCGAGCGCGCACCTAATCTCAAGTTCCGCTTTATCGGGCCGACCTGGAAATTTGGAAATTCGGATATGGAAAGCTGGATTCGCGAAACCATCCCCACCTGCCTGCACGCGGTGGAATTCGTGGGCTCAATCACAAAGGACCAGCTCGCGGAGGAACTCTCAAAGTGCGACGTCATGCTCTTCCCTAGCCGCTGGGAGAGCTTCGGCCTGGTCTGCCCGGAATCGATGGCTGCCGGTCGTGCCACCATCGGCTCGTCGTCCGGTGGAATGGCGGAAATCATCGTAAAGGACGAGAGCGGTCTGCTCGTCCCGCCGCAGGATCATGGCGCGATTGCCAATGCCCTCCATAGTCTCATCGAGCAGCCAGAACGGGTCGCCGAACTAGCCGTCGGCGGACGACAGCGCGTGCTCGATTTCCTGGGCCACACCAATGTCCTGCCGCAACAAGTCGCGTCCTACGAAAAAGCCATCACCCGCGCCAAAGAGCGCGCCTCGAAATGATTTCCCTCATCATTCCCACCTACAACCCGAATCCCGAGTTCATGAAGCGGACTCTGGATGCGCTAAAGGAGCAATCACTCCCGCGTGAGGAGTGGGAATTGATCGTGATCGACAATGCCAGCCCCGCCCCGGTAGCTAGTGACCTTGTCGATTGGCATCCGAACGGGCGCGTGGTACGGGAGGACCAAATCGGTCTGACCCATGCCCGCCTCCGCGCAATCAGGGAAGCTCGTCACGAGCTCATGGTCTGGGTGGACGACGATAATCTCCTCGTCCCCGGATACCTCGAAAACGTGCGCAAGATCTTCACGAAGCACCCGAAACTCGGTGCAGCCGGAGGTCCTTCGATTGCGGAATATCAGGAAGAATTGCCCGACTGGTTCGAGGAAGGACTGGCACCAATCGGCTGCCGTGACCTCGGAGATGAGGAACTCATTGCTAAGTGGGATGAGGAGAACCCAGACTACCCGAAGTGTGCACCAATCGGAGCGGGGATGGTCACTCGCACGGAGCTCATCAAAATCTGGGCAGAGAAGACACAAAAGGATCCGGTGCGTCTGGCCCTAGGCCGCACCGGGGACAAGCTAACCTCCGGCGAAGATAACGATATGACTCTCGTCATCATGCGCGAGGGTTATGATGTCGGCTACTTCCCGCAGCTGAAGCTCACCCATCTCATCCCCGGAGGGCGCACCTCGCTGGAGTATCAAAAGAAGATCGCACGTGTGGCTTTTCGCGATTTCATCTGCGTCCTAAACATCCACGGGATCCGTCCCTGGCCACCGATTCCGTCCTGGTCAGTGGCTCCACGCTCCCTGAAAGCCTGGTTCGCCACGAAGGCGTGGCAGAGTCCGGCCAATGCGGTCCGCTGGCAGGGACTCGTCGGTCAACTGGAAGGTCGCGCCTCACTCTAACCTCTCCTCACCCCTCTTTCCCATGTCCCTCCGCCAATTCATTTCCGATACCAAGACGACCCTCTATCGTAAGCCGAAGGAGGAATTGGCCCGCCTCATCCGCTGGGGACCGAAAGGGTATTTCCTGCTGGATCGCATGAAAGCGCAGATGGAGGCCGCAGCCTGGAAACTGGAACCATTGACGCCGACCTCGGATGAGAAACCTCTCGAAATCTGGTTCCTTACTGGAAAAAACTTTTGGTATCAGAGTGCCTTCTGCGCCTGGACACTCGCGAAGCAATGCGGGCGGGAGATCTCGGTGGGTATCGTCGATGACGGGTCACTCACCACAGAACAAGAGGAAGGGATCCGGAAGCTCTTTCCGAAAGGCATCACCATTCGCCGCGAGGAAATCCGCGACAAGGTCGAGAGCCTCCTGCCCGAGGAAAAATTCCCGGTCCTCCGCCAACGCTGGGTCGATTATGTCAATATCCGCAAGCTCACCGACGTCCACCTCGGCTCCACCGGGATGAAGCTGGTGCTCGATTCAGACATGCTCTTCTTCAACAAACCGACCGAGCTTCTCGATTGGTGGGATCATTCCAAAGGGGAGGAATTGGCCCTGATGACGGACTGCGAGGAATCCTACGGCTACTCGCGCCCACTCATGGAAAAGCTGACTGGCGCGACCATCCCAAAACTCCTGAATGTCGGCATCTGCGGGATCACCTCCGAATCACTCGACTGGGAGGAATTAGAACACTGGAGCGCAAAACTTCTGGAAGTTGAGGGAACCTCGTACTTCCTCGAGCAGGCCCTCGTGGCTATGCTGGCCTCGAACCGTAGCCACCGCGTGATGCCGGTGGAAAGCTACATCACCTTCCCCACTCGTGAGCATGTCCTGACCAAACACGGCGCGCTCCAGCATTACGTCTCCGATAGCAAACCCTGGTATTTTGGCGAGGCCTGGAAGCTCGCCTCGAAATCCCACTAGATCACTGGTATCAATGAGCCTCCCCCTAGTCTCCATCTGCATCCCCTGCCACAACGCCGCTCCCTGGCTGGAGCCCGCGCTGGAGTCGGTAGTGCAGCAGACCTACGGGAACATCGAAATCATCGTGGCTGATAACGGATCGACCGATGACTCCAGCAAGATCCTTTCGCGCTTCGCTCTGGAGCACGACGTCCTCGTCATCAAAGGCGAGTATCGCAATCCCGCCGCGTCCCGAAATGAAGCCTTCAAAAAATCGCGCGGCACTTACGTCAAATTTTTCGATACGAATGATCTGCTCTCTCCCATGATCGTAGAGGAGCAAGTGGCCCGGCTGAAGGGCACCTCACGCTCTATCGCCTCCGCAGAATGGGGCCGCTTTTACGAAAATGACCTCGCCAGCTATCGCGCAAATCCTGAGAGCGTCTCCCGCGATATTTCCGGTCCGGGTTGGCTCAGCGAGTCCTTTGTGGACGCCCGCCCGATGATGCAGTCCGGCATATTTCTCATCCCACGGGGCATGATTGAAGACCACGGCGACTGGGACGAGAAACTCACACACATGGATGACTTCGAATTCTTCAGTCGTCTCTTCAGTCAGGCCGATGAAATTCTTTTCACGCCGGAGAGTGCTCTCTATTACCGATCATCCCTGCGGTCTAAGTTCTGCCGGACCGAGATCAAGTCAGCCTTCCACGCACTGGACCAGGGCATCCTCCACCTGATGAAAGTGCGTGATAGCAAGGCTGCCCGGCTCGGTTGTGCGAATCTGATGCAGGATTTCATCTACACTTATTACCCAGAGCACCCCGAGTTCCTGGACCGTGCCACCGCCATCGTGAATGAGCTCGGAGGCAGCAAGATCGAGCCGGATGGTCCGCCTCGATTCCAGAAACTTCGCAAATACTTCGGCTGGAAACTCGCCCGCCGAATCGAGAGGCAATTCACCCGCCATCGCCAACCCGTATGACTTTGCAATTTCCTGATAAAATTGCGGCGCATCGCCGCCTTCCCTGTCTCGATGGCCTCCGCTGCTTGAGCGTTCTGCTGGTGCTCATTGCCCACTCGCGGGACGTCATTCACTACCCGGCGGCAAAGCTCGATCCCCTCGTCCGCTGGATCCCGCCCGGCACCACCGGAGTTCAGGTCTTCTTTGTCCTTAGCGGATTCCTCATCACTTTCCTGCTGCTGAAGGAGAAACAAAAGCATGGCGATGTCAGCCTGAAGCTCTTCTACGTCCGCCGCGCCCTGCGGATCCTCCCGGCTTACGTGGCCTTTCTCATCGTGGTGGCAATCATTCAGATCACCGGCCCGCTGGAAGTGAATGGCTCCAGTTGGTTCGCGCTCGTCGCGTATCTCGTCAACTTCATCCACACTCCGAAAATCGCCGAACACGTCTGGAGCCTTTCGGTGGAGGAACAATTCTACCTTCTCTGGCCCTTTCTCTTCTGGTTCTTCCTCGTAAAAAACGAGCGGCCAATGAAGGCCCTCATCGTCCTCCTCATCCCAGTGGTAGTGGCCCCTGTCGGCCGGGTGATCGGATCGCGAAATCCCGATTCCCTCCTCTTTAATGAGTTCTCCTTCTTTAACCACTTCGACTCCCTCGCCTTCGGCTGCCTCCTGGCCTTCCTCTTCGGGTATCGCGGGCTGACCTCGACAGCGCTCTTCGAGAAAAAGTGGCCCGTTCTCATCGCCTCGCTGGCCCTCATTCTAATCCCGCATCTTCTCATCGTAACGAGCACGGCAAGCGCGCTGACCATCCCCTTTGCCAGCACGTTGAGTGCTCTGGGAATCGCCTTGCTGATTGGCTTCGTCTTGTTCCACCCGGGGTGCTTCGCGGTCTCGTGGCTGAACTTCAAACCGATCGCGCTCGTCGGCGTCTGGTCCTACTCCATCTATCTCTGGCAGCAGCTTTACTGCACCAATCCCGCCCTCCTGGGCTTCGAGAGCACACCGCGCTTCCTCGCCTTCCCATACTGGCTGGTGCCGGTTTTCGCGACCGCCATCGCTTCGTATTACCTCGTCGAACAGCCCTTCCTGAAACTCAAAAACCGCTGGGGCGCACGGAAATAATCTCATCCCCGATGAAGGTCCTTATTGTCTCTCCTCACTTCCCTCCGACGAACGCGGCGGACATGCAGCGCGTGCGCATGGTCCTGCCGTATCTCGCCGATGCCGGAGTGACTGCCGAGGTCCTGGCGGTAGAGCCGGAGCAGGTCGCAGCGCCGACCGATGACTGGCTCATCGATGGCTTACCGGACAATATCCCCATTCATCGGGTGGCAGCACTCAGCCTGAAGTGGTCCAAAATCCCCGGCCTGGGCACCCTGAGTTGGCGGGCCATGAAAGCTCTTCAAAAAAAAGGAAACGAACTGCTCAAAGCTAGTGACTTTGACCTTGTTTATTTTTCCACCACCCAGTTCGGGACTCATCTCATCGGACCGAAGTGGAAAAAGAAACACGGCGTCCCCTTCACCATGGATTATCAGGATCCATGGGTGAGTGATTACTACGCCAGCCATCCCGAGGTCGTGCCACCCGGCGGTCGTTTCAAGTATGGCATCGTGGATAAACTCAACCGCATCCACGAGCCGAAGGTCATTCGTGAATGCAGCGGATTCACGGCGGTCTCGCCCGCCTATCCGGACCAGGTTCTTTCTCGATATAAGGCGACGATGCCCACTCTCGTAGTCCCCTTCCCCGGTGATACCGGCGACCTGAAGCGGGTGCAGAAATCGGGCACCCGGCAATCGGTTTTCAATCCCGGAGACAACTTTCAGCACTGGGTCTACGTTGGGCGCGGTGGTCAGGACATGGCGGTGGCGATTCGCGGACTCTTCCAGGCGCTCAAAGATCTCCCCGCACCGAATGACCTCCGCCTTCACTTTATCGGGACCTCTTATGCAGCGGCCGGGGCGGGGGTGAAAACGATCGAGCCACTCGCTGCAGAATTCGGACTGGAAGAGATCGTGCAGGAACATCCCGATCGCATTCCCTACTCGGAGACCCTGCGCTGCCTGTTAGATGCCGATGGCCTCGTCGTCCCCGGCTCGGATGATCCTGCTTACACCGCCTCAAAGATCTACCCCTACCTTCTCGCGGATCGTCCAATGCTCGCGATTTTCCATGAGAAGAGCTCCGTCACCAGCCTGATGCGCGATGTCGGAGGAGGGTCAATTGTCCCCTTCGATGAAAAGACCACCACCGGGGAACTCGCCGCCAAAATCAGCGAGACCTTCGATGGAACCTCATTGAGCAAAGTCCCGCTGGATGCCGACGCCTTCACCCCCTACGATGCCAGATCCCAGGCCTCCAAACTCGCCACCTTTTTCCGCGAATGTCTCAAGTGACTCAGCCCAGTTTCCTAGAAGCCGATTACGGACGAACCTCTGACCAGGCCCGCCCGCTCTTTCAGGGCGGATTCCTCATCGCCTTCCTCGCCAGCTTCTGGGGTGCTATCACGATGTTTCTCGATCACACCGACTTCCTTCTACCCTACCTTTCGATTGTCGGTCCGGCTCTCTGGGGATTCTGGTTCTGGTCGAAGCAGGACAATATCGGCCTACCAATCCTACCCATCTTCCTGCTCCAGCAGGCTCTCGTCTATGCGATGCCACTCTTTCACTACGCGGTGGAATTGGAACCGAAATACCAGAGCATCCTCGGGACCTCATGCCTCATCACTGGAGTGTTCTTCATCTGCCTCCTGGCAGGCTGGCGACTCATGATGGTCACCGGTGAATCAAAACCCTCCCGCTTTAATCTCTACCTCGGCGATGGACTTGCCGCCGAGGCGAAGAGCCTCAAGCTCTCCTTCGGCCTGCTCGGCGGAGCTTTCCTCTTCCAGCTCAGCTCACGTTCGGGCTTCATTTACGAAGTACTCCCTGATTCCCTAGATGGCCTCATCTCCATCGCGCGAACCTTCTCCTCCGCCGGTGCCATGCTCGGTGCCCTTTTGGGAGGCATCGTCATCGGTAATGTCCCAAAGCCCAGTAGCAAGGTGATGTATTGGCTCCTCATCATCGGAATCTGCCTGCTTGCGATGGCGGATGTCCTCATCTCCGCCGCCAGCTCCATCGTCCTCGCCGCCGTGGTGGGAATCTCGCTCGGCACACGAAAGCCCCCAATCGTGGTTCTCATTATCACTTTCGCCATCGTCGGTTTTCTGAATCAGGGAAAGACCCAGCTTCGAAAGGAATACTGGGTGCCCGGCACTTTGGAAACCCAACTGCGGATCATCGAACTTCCCGAATTCTATTTCGACTGGATCGACATGTCTCAGAAAGTGATGTTCGGCGACGAGCAAGAAACTCTCGCGGTGGAAGAAGGCCTGAGCATATTCGAACGAATCAATAACCTCCAGAATACCCTCTTCGTGGTCGATGCGATGGAGCGGAAAAACCTCCCCGCTCTGAATGGCGAGACCTACGCCATCATCCCGCCGCTCTTCGTGCCTCGTGCTTTCTGGCCCAATAAACCACGTGCCCACCAAGGGCAGGCCATTCTAAACGTGAAGTTCCAGCGCCAACGAAATGAAGAGGAGACCTACAAGGTCTACATCGCCTGGGGTTTGCTACCGGAAGCCATCGGGAACTTCGGAGTCTGGTTCGGGCCCATCATCCTCGGTCTCGCGATGGGACTGGGGATCGGATTCCTGGAACGAGTCTCCATTCACAAGAAGATCCTCTCCGTCGAGGGCATGACCTTCGGCGGCCTCCTCCTCATCACGGCCGGCTCCTACGAAATGGTGGCGAGTGTCTTCCTCACCTCGACCTTTCAGTTCGTCGTCGCGGTGACCATCGCTGGATTCGGCCTTTATACGGTCTTCAAGAAACCTGCCGAACTCAGCCGCACCCGACCCATGTCATGAATGCCTCCCCTCTCAAAATTGCGGTGCTTGTCTCCCACCCCATCCAATACTACTCGCCCTGGTTCCGCCATCTCGCGACGCGTCCGGAGCTGGAACTGAAGGTCTTTTACCTCTGGGACTTTGGCATCAAGGAAAAGACCGATAGCAAGTTCGGCGCGGCCTTCACCTGGGACATTCCCCTTCTCGATGGCTACGAATACGAGCTTCTGGAAAACACCAGCAACGACCCGGGGACGCATCACTTTAAAGGCCTGGTCAATCCGGGTGCGGTTGAAGCCATCGCCTCCTGGGAGCCCGATGCCCTCCTCTGCTTCGGCTTCAATTACGCCACGCACATGGAGGTCATTCGCTCAAAGAGGCTCGCTGATCTTCCAAAAATATTCCGCGGTGACTCCCACAATCTTTACCCCGTTACCGGCCTGCGCTCCAAGGTCGCCCGCTTCCTGCGCGCGCGGATTTTTGCGAAGTTCGACCGCTTCCTGACCGTCGGCCAGGCCAATGAAGGCTACTTTGAAATGTGTGGAGTGCCTGAAGAGAAATTCGTACGCGCCTACCACTGCGTAGATAACGAGCGCTTCCGCAGCGCACAGCCGGAGGCCGAAAAAGAAGCGGCTACCTGGAAGAATGAACTCGGCATTCCGGAAGACCACTTCGTCTTCCTCTTCGCGGGAAA
>CALBVA010000165.1 GCA_937969125.1 uncultured Verrucomicrobiales bacterium
ATGGTCCAGATGGCCAAATCCACCCAAGTCCCGCTCTACCTCTATCTCGGGGTCGGTATCGGTGCGCCGTTGGTGGAAGAATTCATTTTCCGTGGCACTCTTTGGCGTGGCTGGCGTGCTTCTAGGCTCGGGCTATGGGGCACTCTCCTCCTCACTTCCGCTACCTGGGCCGGGCTCCATGTGCAATACCCCCCGGTTCTTATCGTTTACATCTTTGTCCTCGGCCTCGTCATCGGATGGGCGCGTGAAAAAACCGGCAACCTCTGGGTTCCGGTCTTCATGCACGCCCTGAATAACGGCCTTGCCACTCTCAATATGCTTTCTCTCTCATGAAATACTTCCGGCCTTCGCACTAGCGAGATCCCGGTCATGGCGGCATTCTTCACCTTCGCGAATCAGCCGCAGACCATCGATTAACTACCAGGCCCTCGCTTTCTCGGAAGATCTTGGAAAGACCTTTACCTACTACAATGAGGGTCGTCCGGTGGTTCTAAACCAAGACCTCATGAGAGGTGAGCGCGATCCAAAAATTTTCTGGCATGACGCCTCAGAGCTGAAGCGCGATTGGGCCGTCGAGTGCCTCGACCTCGTACACCTCCCCGTCGATGGCAATCCCGCCTCAAAAATAATACCACTCCTACCTTTGAGTCGCTCTTCATCCACGAACTGAAGTCAGCCTGGAAATAAACCCCGATTGAGCATGTTGAAAGGAGCGTCCTTCTGCTAGCGTCCCTCTCCCATGCTGTTTCGCCCCCTGACAGTCCTCGGCCTGGCAATGACCACTCTCTCCGCGCAGGAGAAACGGGATGTCTTCCAGCCCCTGGATCCCGTCGCTTCAAAAGCCTTGATCCAGGTCGCGCCCGGCTATCACCTCGACCTTTTTGCCAGCGAGCCCCACCTCGAAGAGCCCGTCACTGCCGCCTGGGATGGCAATGGAGTCATGTATGTCGCCGAGATGCGTTCCTACATGCAGGACGTCGCCGGCACTGATACCAAGACCGCCCGTAATGGCCGGATCAAACGCCTCGAAGACACCACCGGCGATGGCTATCCGGATAAGGTCACCATCTTCGCCGATGGTCTCAATCTCCCTCGTATGATCCTCCCGCTCGATGACCGCATCGCCGTCACCGAAACTGATACCACCGATGTTTGGTATTACCGCGATACCGATGGCGATGGCGTCGCCGACGCCAAAAAACTCCTCTGGAAAGGTGAGCAGCTGGATCCTAATCGCTCCGTTGAACACCAGGATTCCGGCCTCATTTGGAACCTCGATAACTGGATCCACGTCTCCTACGACTACAAGCGCTACCGCTTCACCGACGGCACCTGGAAGAAGAAATCCTCCCCCTACATCTGGGCCCAGTGGGGACTGGACCACGATGAAACAGGCCAGATCTTCTACAGCATGAATACCGAGCCCTGCTTCAGCGCGCAGGTCCCTCGCGAATACTGGTCTCTCATTTCACACCGTGGAGGCAAGATGCCCCGCGACCCGGAGCCCGTCTCTTTTGGAAAGCCCTACGACCTCTCGTTTCTCCAAATGACCAAGCTTTGCCCCATCGATGATCGCGGTGGCAAGGCGAACCCCGTCCATGGAATGACCTCCGTCGGAGGCCAGTCCGTTTACCGCGACATCCGCCTCCCCCTTGCCCATCGAAAGAGCTACTTCGTTACCGATCCCACCGCTCACGCCGTCCGTCAGTCCGTCATCACCAATGATCGAGGTCGCAAATTTCTCGTGAACCCTCATGGCAAGACCGAGCTCCTCGTCTCCCCGGATCTCTACTTCCGCCCCATCAATACTCACATGGGCCCGGATGGTGCCATCTACGTCATCGATATGGCTCGCGGCATTATTCAAGACGCTCCCTGGCTCAGCGAAGGACCGCGAAAATTCATTCACGAAAATGGTGTTGATCGGGTCAAGCGGCGCGGCCGCATCTGGCGCGTTACCCACCAAGCCCACCCGCCCCGGACCCAGCGACCGCGCATGCTAAAAGAGGACACCGTAGCCCTCGTTCGCCATCTCTCCCATCCCAACGGGTGGTGGCGATCCACCGCGCAGAAGCTTATTATCCTCCGCCCGGATCGCGTCAAAGCACTCCCTCATCTCAAAGCCCTCGTTCGCGAAGGCCATGATCCTTTGGGCCGACTTCATGCCCTTTGGACCCTTGAGGGATGTGATGAAGTACGAGACTCACTGAACTTCGCGCTGAAAGACGCCGATTGGCGCGTCCGAGCCGCCGGAGTCAAAATTTCCGAGACCCTCGGCGAGTTTGGTCCTCTACACTCTCTCGCCAATGAACCCCATCCCGAGGTCGCGAAGCAGCTCATCCTCACCCTCGGCTGGGCCAGCGACCCAAGGGCTCTCACCACCATCGGGCAGGTCATTGAAAACCATCCTGCCCACCTCGGCGTTACCCTCGCAGGCACCCTTGCACTTTGGCAGCTCCCCGAGTCCCAAGCTCCTGTGATCGCGAAAATCCGCTCAGGCGAACTCTTCCAATCCCTCCCCAAATCCGAACGGCCCGCCGCCCACACCGCCTGGAAGGAAGCTCTCGCCCAGTGGGAGCGTGGACTCGAAATCGGAGATGAAGTCACGAAAGACCAAGCGCGGATGATTAAGGCCGGGGAAGTCCTTTACTTCCAGAGCTGTGTCAGCTGTCACGGTCCGGACGGTCGCGGCACGAAAGTCCCCGGGATGTCCACCGCCCTCGCTCCTTCCCTACGCGATTCAAAGCGGGTCCACGGCCCACTCTCCGGTCTCATGCCCGTCATGATCAATGGTCTCACCGGCCCCATTGACGGCGAACACTACGCTGCTGGCTACATGGCACCCGCTGCTGCCCTTGGCATCACCCGTGACGACCGCCTTGCCGAACTCCTCTCCTACATCCGCTACGCCTGGGATGGCAAATCATCCCCCGTCACCAAAACCGAGGTCAACGAATGGCGGAACAAACTTCAGGATCGCAAGACCCCCTGGACCGACGCCGAGCTGAAGGCCAGGTAAAAGATGAACGTTCCGGAGGAAGGCCTGTCTCACTCGCATGCCAAAGACCCTCATCGCCATTACCTCCATCATCATCCTGGCCGCCTTGGCCTTCTATCTCCACGACCGCTCGATTCCTCGGGCCACCGCGACCATCCAGATCCATCCTTCTGAGTTCCTATCCGGAGCTTTGGGTCATGGCAGATGAGAATTTCCAGGTCTCACTGCGGAGTTCCGCAGCTCCCACTTTCTTGCCCGTGTCTCGGAATTGCTTCCAGATCGTTCTGATCCAGAAAAGCTTCGAGACCAATTCCACCATCAAGCGCGAAAAGGAACCGACTTCATCGACATCATCGCAAAACATCCGGATCAGGCCTACGCAAAACAGATCGCCAATGCAGTCGCCGAGACTTACGCGTCCATTTGTAATGCGAGAGAGCGGAAGCGTAGCAAGGATGCGATGAAGGCCCTCGAAGAGGAACTCGCCCTGCAGTCAGAAGAGGTGTCTAAGGCACGGGCGGACCTCCTCACTCTTTGCAAGGAATACAGCCTTCCAATCCACGGTACGGCCTCAGCATTTCTCCCCTCAACTGAGCTCACCTTTCCTCCTCGTAAAAAGGATGGAGACAGGTTTCGTGATTCACTCCGCCAGCACAACTACGAGCAGGGCCGGAATCAATACCTCACCGCCTCCAAACTCCTCCACGAGATGAAAGCGCGCCTCAGCGAAGATCTCAAAAAGCTCAGCACCGCAAACGACATCGTCACCATCCATCAACGTGCAAGATAACCCCCCAAAAAACCACCTCCAGTCTTAGCGGTTCAAAAAATCAAAGATCCCCAAAGCTCAGTCCAAATTTCCCCAAATACTTCCGCACCCGGTCGGAATCATTCGGGTTCTCCTTCTTCTTCCGCGACTCACAAAACAACGTCCGTCCCGCCTCACTCAGCGTCTTCGATTCCCGACACACCCGCACCACCTCGGCTAGCTGCACCCGATCAAAGGGATCAATTGCCCCCTCAATCAGCCCCTCCAGCCCGTCATCGGAGCTTCCCCGCTCCCACGACCTCCGCAGCCTCTCTACTTCTTGCCCCACTTGCTCAGTGCGAATCCTCCCTCTCGGTGCCAGTGTCCCCATCCGGGTTACGGCCGCATTGAGATCGCGAAAATTCCCCCGCCATTCAGTCGCCGGATCCTCGGCGAACTTCAGAAAACTTTCCCGCGCTTCCTTATTGAAGCTCACCGCCCGTCCCTCGAATTCCGAGAACTTTCGTACTTCGTAATCCAGGTTCGGCTCAATGTCCTCCCGCCTCTCTCGCAGGGCCGGTAGCTCGAAAGTCCACAGATTGATCCGCGCAAAGAGATCCTCCCGAAAGGTCTCGCCATCGCGCAGGTCCTTGTTCGTCCCCGCGATTAATTGGAAGCGACTCTTCACGGGCGTGTCACTTCCCACCGGCAGGAAGGTCCCTTCCTCCAATGCTCGTAGCAGCATCGCCTGCTCATCCATTCCCAGTTCCCCGATTTCATCGAGAAAAAGCAACCCGCCGTGCGCCTGCCGCAGCACCCCTGGCCGATCTGCCGCCGCCCCGGTAAAAGCTCCCTTTTTATGCCCGAAGAGCGTGCTCATCGCGGTGTCACCCCGGAGCGTCGCACAATTAATCTCTACAAAATCGCCCTCCAACTCCGCCCGAGACTGCCGCAGCTCATAGACCTTCCGCGCCAACTGCGACTTGCCTGCACCCGTCGACCCCGTCAGCAAAATCGGCGCCTTTGATCGCAAGGCCACCACCTCCAGCTCTTCGATGAGCGCATTAAACTTCGCGTTCCGTGTCGCAATTCCCGAGCGCAAAAAATCCCGCGCTTCTATCTGCTCCTCCTCAAAACGCGTCTTTAGTCGATCATACTTCGAGAGATCCAGATCGATGACCTCCACCTCACCGTGCCCCGGATGCTTCTGCGCCTTCCGTCCTCGGGGAGGCCCGGTCTGCAAAATCTTCCCCGGCAAAAAACGCGCCTCCACCATCAGGAAGAGACAGATCTGGATGACGTGCGTCCCCGTCGTCATGTGCGCGTAGTAATTCTCTTTCTCCTGATCAAAAGGATAGCTGCGGCAAAGCTCATGGAGCATTTCGTAAACCTCCTGAAAGTCCCAGGCATCCCGCACCTCCACCACCCGGTCAATGATCTCCGTCTCCGGAGAGACCTGTCTAAGGTCGTCCTTCACCTGCTCCGCCAGCGTCGAAAAATTCTCCTGCCGGATCAGCTCGAAGCGATCCACCCGAAAATCCTCCTGCTGACAGATCGAGATATTCGGCCGCCATTTCTCCCACCGCCGCTTATCGAAGCCACGATCCAAACTCGTGCCAAGAAAGCTGAAGATGACGTTTCTTTTCTGATTCATTAAGATAAATTCCGATAAAATTGGATCGTAAATGGTCATTGTTGAAAACTCAAGCAGATCTAATTATTCTCATAAAGCTTTGTTAATCAGTAATTAATTAATTTCAAAATCACCTTGGTACGTCGCGAGCAATCCTATCTGGCAACAACCCGAATCAACTCATGGCAAACCGATCCCTCTTCTCATCCTTCCGCGGACAAAGCGTTCCCCCGGCGAATACCGTCAACGACGCCGGCGGCCTCGCTTACGCCCTCAGCGATGAAGCGGCACTCGCCCAATACAGCGTGACCGGTTGCTTTAATGGCACCTACTACACCGATGCCGGTCAGCAGCTCGATGAGATCATCCGTCTCGCCGCTCCGATTCACCAATAAATTAACCCGCAGGCCGACACCCTCCGCCTCCGCCTCGGTCAGACCGGCTGCGGGGACCTCGAATCACAACCAACTTCAAAAACCTTAGCGACTTAACGGTTCAACCCACATCATCCAATGAATCCATCCATCCACATCACCGGTCCCTCCACCGCTTTCATCCCTGCTCCCAATAACGCCGGAAAGCCCATCACCGTCATCGGTAATGAGGCCATTCGCGAAACCTTCGACGACCAGACTCTCAGCCAGATCCAAAACTGCAAGGCATCCCCCGGCGTTACCGAGGTCGTCCTGAATCCCGATGCCCACGTCGGATACGGTGCGCCCATCGGATGTGTCATGGCTTCACCCACCCACATCTACCCTGGCCCGGTCGGGGTAGACATTAAGTGCTCGATGTCCCTCCTCCAACTGGATATCCCCGACGACGAAATCGCCGATAAACGAATTCGCCGCGCTCTTATCGAGGCCATCTGCGAGCGCACGCCTACTGGTGCGGGCAAGGGAACGCGATCGGTTAAAAAGGGCCGCTCCATTGATGCTGAGCTCGGCAAAAAAGCCGTGACTCAGGGAGCCTCCCAAGAAGTCTGTGAAGCCCTCGGTATCCCCCCCGAATGGGCAGACCGTTGCGAGGATTCCGTCCACTTCGGTCACGATGGCTGCGTCTCCACTCTGGAGGAGCGTCTCGATAAAATGCTCCACAGCGGTTACCACTCGCGTTTCCTGGGCAAGGCCCAGCAACTCGGTTCATATGGCGGCGGAAACCACTTCGGTGAGTGTGAAAAGGTCACCGTAAAGAAGACCCCTGCTGCCCAGCGCGCAGCCGAGGTCTTCGGTCTGAAGAATGGCAAGATTGCCTTCCTCTCGCACTGCGGATCACGCGGCCTGGGAAACGACCTCGCCCAGCGTCAATTCAAAGCACTCGAAGCCCACTTCGAGAAGTGGAACATTCCTTATCCCGCTGGGGACAAGAAGCTCGTTTACGCGCCTCTCGGAACTCCGGAAGGAAATGCCTACCTCGCAGACATGGCCCTCGGTGCGAACTTCGCGACGGTGAATCACCTCCTGATTAACCAGCTCGTGCTCGAAGCCTTCCAGGAAGTTCTTCCCGGATGCAAAGGTGAGCTTGTCTACTTCATCAGTCACAACATCGCTCGTGAAGAGATCGTCAATGGCATCCCGCAGTGGGTGCACCGGAAGGGGGCGACCCGCGCCTTCCCCGGTGGTCATCATGCCCTTAAGGACACCCCGTTCTCCGAAACCGGACACCCCATTCTCCTTCCCGGGAATCCCCGCGACGGCTCGGTGGTTATGGCGGCTCTGCCCGGTGCGGAAAAGAGCTGCTACTCAGTGAATCACGGGGCTGGGCGTACCCTCGGACGAAAGGCCGCCAAGCGAGCGCTCGATCAAAATGCGGTCGATACTGAACTCGATAATTACGACATTCTTAGTAATTGCCGCCAATATCCCATCGACGAAGCCCCGGATGCCTACAAGGATTTCAAGGAAGTCCTCGACAGCGTCGAAGAAGCCGAACTCGCCCATCAGGTCGCCCACCTTGCGGCCCGGTTTGTGATTAAGGACGCCTCAAAGGCGGATGACTAAGAGACAATCGAAACCATGAAGACACTCTCAGGAAAAAACGGCGGCGGGCAGATCCTACGCTCCGCGCTGACCTTATCAATGATTACGGGGGAACCTTTCCGGCTCTCGCAGATTCGTGGCTCGCGTCCGAAGCCGGGGCTGATGCGTCAGCATCTGACCTGTGTGCAGGCGGCGGTAGAGATTTCGGATGGCTCGGTGGACGGGGCGGAGATCGGTTCGATCGAAATCATCTTCCATCCCGGCAAGGTCCGGGCTGGGGACTACTCTTTTGCCATTGGAACCGCTGGCAGCACAACGTTGCTGGCCCAGACCCTACTGCCTGCGCTCTGGCAGGTGGAGGGTGATTCCACTCTAAAGCTGAGCGGGGGAACTCATAATCCCATGGCTCCGCCATTCGATTTTCTTTCACGGGTTTACCTCCGCGCACTGAAGACGATGAGGATTACCATAAAGGCCGAACTGCAACACTACGGTTTCGTTCCGGCTGGTGGCGGAAAGTTACTCTTCACGATTCCGGGAGGCCAAACTCCGAAACCTCTCGTACTTCGTGAGCGAGGAGAATTGCTCTCGCAAAAGATTCACTGTCTCGGAGCCCATCTTCCAAAGGATGTTCCGGGGAAGGAAACTCGTGCTCTGATGAAGGGGTTGGATTGGTCGGAGGACACGGTGGAGATCGAGACTACGGAGAAGGCCGATTGTGCGGGCAATGTCCTGGCGGCGGAAGTGCGTTTTGAAAATGTCACCGAGCGCGTCTCGGCCTTCGGCGCGCAGGGACGCACTTCACGCAATGTCGCGGGAGAGGTCATTAAGATGATTAAGAATCACCTCGGTAGTGATGCGGTGGTGGGGCGGCAGCTGGCGGATCAATTGCTCCTGCCGATGGCTCTGGCAGGCGGAGGCGAGTTCATCACCGGCCCGCTCACGAACCATATCCAGACGAACCAGAGAGTGATCGAATCCTTCCTGCCGGTGAGCTTCGTGAATCAGGAGCTCGATCGCGGATGCCATCTCATCAAGATTGGCTAAAATCCGCGTGATTCTCTTCGAATCAGCATCGATTATTAACCTGTTAGCAATTTTTAAAAACCATACGAACAAACCTTCATCTAGGCCTCGCTGTATCAATGTCCTGAAACTGAATCCCACTACCGAGCTTCAAACTGCCATTATTCAGAAAATCACCGTTTGAGAGAGTGACAAACCTGTGGCTCATAAGGGCGTTATTTTTTCGTCTTCGAGGCCGAATATGATGCGAGGTGAGATCTCTTCAGAAGAGGATTTCAAAATTCTTCATAAGAAAAAGTATCGCTATCTCGTTCCTCCTCTTGTCGATTTCTTGACAGAATTACAAATAACCATTGAAGGTATCGGCTTTCCGAAGAATTTCGAAAAAAATAATTGAATGATAATCTTTTTTGAGGTGTCTTCATCTCCGTTTAACAAGCTTATCTAGAGTTGGCTGCGGTAACAAATTTTCGGGATATTGGCAGGATGAATGCTGTCGCTTTCCTTTTTTGTTCAGGGCTAAATCGCTGATTTGCTTCTCGTTACGCTACACCTACGCTCCATGAAAAAATACTTGGTATCTGCTCTTCTCCTTTCGGCGACCATG
>CALBVA010000166.1 GCA_937969125.1 uncultured Verrucomicrobiales bacterium
ATTAATGTCGCAGGACGCAAGGTGAGCCCGGCGAGGATTCGCCGCGAGTTGCTGGGAATCGAAGGCGTGGAAGAAGTGATGATTAATAAATCCCCGAGTCCGGACTTCGAGCGGTATGAGGAGATTTCGGCCACGGTGACGACTGCGCTGGATAAAAGTGCGCTTCGCGAGGCGCTGCGGAAGTCATTGGAAGGCTGGGAGATCCCGCGGCACTGGATTCTGATCAAGCCGGATCAGAGCCGCTGAGCATGACGATGGCACTCGCGAGTTTCGTTTCACCATCGAGCACCTCGCCCGAAATCTGAATGATATTTCCGAGTCGACCCTGGACGGTGGCCTTGATGGTGAGCGTGGATCCGGGAGTGGTGGAGCCGAGGATCTTGGCGTTTTTAACCGAGGTGAGACGCATGTCATCGAGGGTGGGATGATCGGGGTCGCATTGGGAAACCACCCCGCCGAGCTGGGCGATAGCCTCGATCATAATGACGCCTGGCCAGAGCGGACGACCGGGGAAGTGCCCCTTGAGAAATTCCTCATTGCCCGTGATCCGGTAAGATCCTTCGCCGGATTTTCCGGGATCGAGCGAGATGACTTTCTCGACGAAGCGAAACTCCTCGCCATGCGGGAGTGACTGTAATTCTTGCTCAAAGGACATTGCGTGAACAGCATGTGGAGCGCGTGAATCACAGGCAAGGAATACCAGAGGTTGCGGGTGGATTCTACCCCCGTTGGCGTACGGTGCTGCACTTCATCGCGGGTCTGATTTTCATGCTCATTTTTTGGCCATTAGGGTTGGTGTATGTGGGCCTGCGGAATCTCACCTCATGCCTTATGCGGAATCCTCCGGAGAAGCACCGGGCGATTGGCCAGCGCACGTTGGGTCGGGCCTTTGATGTCTGCATTCGTGGGTTGATCGGCCTCGGGATCATTAAGATCGATGACTCGGCACTCGCGGCCAATCCTCCCGTTCAAGGCCCGGTGATCGTGGCAAGTAACCACCCCGCGATTTGGGATGCCCTTCTCATCATGAGACACTGTCGCCAGGTAAGCTGCATCATGAAGGCGAGCCTCCTCTCCAATCCCCTTCTTCGTTGCGGTGCACTCTTTGCCGGATTCCTTCCAAATGCCCCACAAAAAAAGATGCTCCGTAGCGCCATCGATCGCCTCGCTGATGGCGGTCAACTCCTCCTCTTCCCCGAGGGCACCCGGACGAAAGATGAGAATCACCCCCTTAATCCCTTCTACCCCGGAATGGCGCTCATTGCCTGTAAATCGCAGGCTCCACTCCTGCCGGTTTTTATCCAAACCAATAGCCCCTATCTCCAAAAAGGCTGGCCGATCTGGAAGATGCCCGATTTTCCGATCCGCATTCACATCGGAGTCGGGAAACGATTACAGGCAGAGCCGGGCGAGAAGGCGCGCGACTTTTCTGATCGCATGGAGGCCGTCTTTCGAAAACATTTGCGCTGATCACCGCGCGGCTGATTGACAATCGTGCTCGCTCCTAGGAGTCTCCCGCCCTGTTAGATGAAAGCCGCCATTTTGATACCATCATATAATTCAGGGGCGTTGGTGCGCTCAACGGTGGAGGCGGTATTGAAAGAGTGGAATGACGTCCTCGTCGTCATTGATGGCAGCACAGATGGTAGTGATCAGGACCTTGAGGAGTTGAACCTCTCCGGAAAAAACCTCCGCGTTCATCGCCTGCCCGAGAACTGCGGAAAAGGCTCCGCTGTCCTCGCGGGGATTGATCTCCTCGCCGCCGAAGGCTTCACCCACGCCCTCACTATGGATGCTGATGGCCAACACCCGGCGGCCTCCATCCCGGCTTACATCTCCGCCGGTCAATCCCACCCGGAAGCCCTCGTCCTCGGCGAACCAGTCTTTGATGATGATGCCCCCGCCCTCCGCGTTCAGGGTCGCAAGGTCTCCAACACCTGGGCAAATCTCGAAACCCTCTGGTGGGGCATCCATGATTCTCTTTTTGGCATGCGACTTTATCCAATTGCCCCTCTTCAGGAAATCTTCGCCGCCACCAGCGGAGCGCGCCGCTTTGACTTCGATCCGGAGGTCGCCGTCCGCTTCTGTTGGAAAGGAGTTCCCGTCATTAACATCAAGACACCAGTCCGCTACCTCAGCGAAGAAGAAGGAGGCGTGAGCCAATTTCGCTATCTTCGCGATAACTCCCTTCTCACCTGGATGCATATCCGCCTCTTCTTTGGCTTCCTCCTCCGACTTCCTGTCCTCCTTTTCCGCGGCCGCAACCCCCTCCGAAACCATGGCTGACTCCCGCTCCATCGCGAAGAAAATCGCCTCCCTCTGCCCCGGCCGCTGGCTCACCGGATACACCAAGACGAAGCTCCGCACCGATCCCCTCTACAACGGCGTTCACCAAGAGCTGCAGGATCAATCCGGCCCGCTTCTGGATGTCGGATGTGGCATGGGCATCTTCGGTCTCTACCTCCGCGAACGCGGATGGAATGCCCCCATCACTGGCTTCGATTATGACCAGAGTAAGGTCACCGCCGGGCTCAAAATGATCGAAAAAGGTGGCTACCAAAACATCTCGCTCTCCCGGGGCGATGCCCGCTCCGAACTCCCGGATCATTCCGGCAATGTCACCATCCTCGATATCCTCCAATTCTTCGTCGATGCCGAGCAACGCCAGCTCATCAAGGAAGTCTCCCGCCGCGTCAGTGATGAAGGCATCCTTGTCATCCGCAGCGGCGTGAAGGAAAAGAACCTCCGCTTCTTAATCACCTGGATCGGCGACATCTTTGCCAAGTGCACATTCTGGATGAAGTCCGCCCCCATCCATTACCCGACCAAGGAATTCTTCGTCGAGACCCTCGAAGCCGAGGGCTTCAAAGTCGAAGTGCGCCCTTTCTGGGGGCGCACTCCTTTCAATAACTACCTCATCGTGGCCAAGCGGACCTAGTCCTCAATGAGGACCCGGTAAAAGCGCTTCGCCCCATTCATCTGGCCGACTCGCACCTCTTTCGCAAAGCCATTTCCATTGATTGATGGGGTCCGTGTTGCATTCGTAAAGTTGATGTTATTCGCGAATTCCACCCGGTAGGATTTCCCGACTTCAGTTCGGTATCCCACGTAGTAAAATTCATCCTTCAAATTCAGAACTGCACTGTTCAACACCAGCGGGACGGACTGAAATTTTTTGCCGGTATCCCATCGCGCAACCTGCGTGCTCGCCGATGCTGATCCAAAGTATCCCTTCGAAAAAGTTCCACCTGCGAAGAGATCTCCCTCCGGTGTCACCGCCACACAGTTCACGATCTGCGACCCTGTCGAGCCCAGCCCGGACCCCAAATTCTCCCACGAATCTGTCGTGATATTCCACCTCGCGATGTGATTCAGCCGCGTGTTGTTCCGGTTCACATCCGCCTGCATATCACCGCACATGTAAACGTTTCCTGCGGCGTCGAAGGCAATGTCAAATACCCCGTCGCCATTGAAATTAGTTCCGTTGGATTGCCGGTATTCATCATCGAATCCTCCGTTCAAGTCGTCCCACATCCCCGTCGTCGGGTCATAGGCAGCTACGAAGTTCACCGTCTGCGCCGGGGTTCCCACCTGCGTAAAATTCCCCGCGAAGTAAAATCGCCCGTCCACCGGATTCAGTTTCACCTCACGGCAGATCCCACTACCGCCGATTCCCCCCGCATACTCACTCCAGTTCGTCCCATCCCAGCGTACGAGACCCTCATTCATCCGTCCCGTCGCGATGATGTCGCCGTTTGCCAATGTCACCATCGAATACACCGCCCCGCTCACTCCGTTGCCGACCGGATTCCAGGTATTGTCGCTGAGATTAAAGCGCAAAATCCGCCGCTCATTCTGTGGAGAACTACCCCTCGAAATATCCCCACCGATATAAATGAAATCTCCCGACTGCGTGATCGAGCGCACCTCCGCCGAAATCGGACCGTTCTCATATCCCGCCGTCACCAGATTGTTCAGATCCGGATCGGTCAATGACGACCACGTCCCGGTGCTGGGATCGAATCTCGCCACACTCCGCGCCTCAGTTCCTCCGGCGTCGGTATGGTTCCCCCCGATGTAAATGCTCCCATCGTTACCCTTATAGATTGCTCTCACCGAGCCCTCGATCTTTCCATTAGTTCCCGGTACCGTTTCCCAGACCTCCGTCGTCAGATTGAACCTTAGAAAATTCTCAATCTCTCCCAATCCTTCCGCTCCGTTGAAAAGTCCACCCGTATAAAGATAGTTCCCATCGACCAAAAAATCGAAAGGCTCCGGATCGATTTGTGGGAGACAATAGTCCCAGTGAGTGTCTCCCGCCACTTGTGCGGAAGCTGGAAGGCAGAGAGCCCCGGCGATAAAAAGTAATTTTGGATTCATGTTTTTTTAGTGAAAAGTTTGGCTCCGGACACGCTGCCTGCGAAAAAAGAACGGTGTGCCCGGAGCTAGAAAAACGGGTGGATTGATATCCCGTTGATCTCATTAGTCACCACCTCCACTACCGATGACATGGTTTCTCAAATTTTTTCTGATTCCCCTTCACCCTCCGATCAGTTGCACTCCTGACCGCGATGAACTCCGTCCTGGACCTCCCCTTCACGGCCCTGCAGGAAGCCCTCGAAATCGAGGGGTTGAATCCCACGCACGCCACCAAGGTCTTTCAATTCCTCCATCTCCAGAAGTCGGTCGAGCTCCCGCCAAAAGTTCGCGCTTGGCTCGCCGAGCAAAAACAATTCGTCCTTAACGAAGTCCGTTCCACTCCCAGTGGCGACGGCGTTACTCAAAAATTCCTCCTCCAACTCCCTGATCGGCAGGATGTCGAATCCGTCCTCATGGGATTCTCCGGCCGCCACACCGCCTGTCTCAGTAGCCAAGTCGGCTGCGCCATGGGCTGCGTTTTTTGTGCCACCGGTCAGATGGGTTTTCGCCGTCATCTCACCACTGGCGAGATCGTCTCCCAAGTTTACTTTATCAATGAGCAGCTCCGCGCGCGGAATGAATCCCCGGTCCGGAATCTCGTCATGATGGGCATGGGCGAACCCCTCCATAACTTCCAGCCCGTCATCGATGCTCTCGATATCCTGACCGATACCCGCGGCCTTTGCATCGGCCATTCCCACATCACCATCAGCACCGTCGGCCACATTCCCGGCATCCTAAAACTGGCCGAGGTCCCCCGCAGTTACCACCTCTCCGTGAGCCTCCATGGCGTCACCGATGAAGAGCGTGGTGCCCTCATTCCGGTTAACAAACGCTGGCCTATCGCCGATGTCCTGGAGGCCTGCCGGGAATACTCCGCCAAACGCGATCAACATGTCCTCATCGCCTGGACCCTCATCGCCGGGGTGAACGACAGTGATGACCACGCCCGCCGCCTCGCCGAACTCCTCAGCGGTCGGGACATCCACCTCAATCTCATCCCGCTCAATCCCACCGACGGCTACTCCGAGCAACCGCCATCCGAAGAAACGGTCGCCCGCTTCCACGAACTCATCCGCTGCCATGGCACCTTCCCCGTCACCGTCCGCCAAAAGCGTGGCATTGATGTCGGAGCCGGTTGCGGTCAGCTCGCTTCTTGATCCATCAGCCGCAGCACTCGCTTCACCACCTCTGGCCCGATTCCTGTCCCCTCATGAATCAGGATAATCGCTCCCTCATCCAGATCAGCCTCGATCCGCTTCATCACCACCTCCACATCCTTTTCCACCGCGTCATACCCGCGGCAGCTCCACCCCACCAGCCGCATCCCCAGCTTCCGGATCACCGGATGCACAAAGAAATTCGAGTGCCCCACCGGCGCCCGAAAAATCTTCGGCGCCTCGTCTAAAATCCCGGTCAATACCTCCTGACACCTGCGAATTTCCCGCCAGGTTCTCATTGGCCCCGCCGCCCAAAAACTCGCCTGCGGATGGCTCCAGGTGTGGTTCCCCACCTCGTGCCCGCGCCGCGTGATCTCCCGCATTAGCTCCGGATACCGCTCGGCTTTCTCGCCGATCACAAAGAAGGCCGCCTTCACCCCTGCCTCATCCAGCAGATCTAAAATCAGCGGCGTCTCCACCGAATCCGGTCCGTCATCGATCGTCAGCCACGTCTTCTCCGCATGCGTCTGCACCTTGCCGAACCAGCGCGAACTTGGACAAAGCGTCCCCCACAGCAGAAAGCCCATTAGAAGGGAGTTCTCAATCATCCCCGCGACCCATTGCCCGCGTGCCATCAGAAACACACTGTGCCCGAACATCAGCAGCACAAACACCGCCCGCACTGCCAACCCGAAATTCATCTCTCCTGAGTTTTCGTAAATGCCTCCTCAAACGCAAACCACTGCGTTCCGTATCTTTCCAGAAACGGCACCAGTCGTCCCGCCCACGCCGCCGCGTAACCCTTCTCCCTCACCCGGCGGTCTGCCGGGATCTCCAGCGGCTTCTCAAAAATAATTCGGTAATTTCGATACCCCGCCCGCACCACGAAGAGCGGCACACAGGGGCACTTTGTCATCGCCGCCAGCGTCATCGGCCCCTTCGGCACCCGGATTTTCCAGTCACCACCCGCCGGTGCCTCAATCGCCGAAACCTCCCCGATCACCCGGTCACACTGGATTGCCACCAGTTCGCCCTCGCTCAGCAACTTAGCCAGCTCCACCCCCAGCATTCCCTGTGATTCATTATAGTGGATTTTAAAATTCGAGTGCGCCCGCGTGTCATCCGCCAGCTCCTTTCGCCGCATCTCCTCCATGTGCTCTTCCTTCTCCGGAATCCGCACCGTGTGCAGCGTCCGCCCGAAGTGCCCCGAGAAGATCGCCGCCGCCAGATCGTAATTGCCCGTGTGCGTCGTCATAATGAGCGCCGCCTCCGTCCCGCCCTGCAGCATGTCAAAGGTCTCCTTCCCCTCGATCTCCCAGGTCACCACCTCCTGCCCCAGCCGTGCTCGGAGTCCGTCGATGTAAGTCCACCCGAAGTTCACGAAGACCCGGAACACCATCGCGTAGCTTTCAATTCCTCCCAGATCCGGCATCACCGCGCTCAGGTTTTTCTGGATTCCCCGTCGCTGAGGACCCGCCAGCACCAGCACAATTGCCGAGAACAGGTAAAGCAATCCCGCCTCCACAAAGCGGGGCATCCTTGGAAAAGTTCGCAGAGCCCACATCATCGCCCGTGTTGGGAAATCCCCGTGAAGACCGAAGCGCGAGTATTCCTCCGCTTGATTTTCTGGATTGCCGTGCTTCATCATTGTATCAAATCACCCCCGCGCGGGCGTAACGGTCTTTCGCAATGCAAGCAACCCCACAGATGATGAACATCAATCACGGCCTCAAAGGTCAGACCCCGCGCGTCATCTCTGACTCGGTTGACCGCTCCGCTGACTATGACGTCATCATCATCGGCGGCGCCTTCTCGGGTTCCTCCTCCGCCCTTCTCTTAAAGCGCACCCTCCCGGATCTCCGCATTCTCGTCATCGAGCGCACTACTGAGTTTGATCGTAAGGTCGGTGAATCCACCTCCGAGGTCGCCGGCACTTTCATGACCCGCGTCCTGAAGCTCGGCATGCACCTGGCCCGCGATCATGTCGCCAAGCACGGCCTCCGCATGTGGTTCCACAAGAACGGGGAAAATGCCCCCGGCCGCTGCTCCGAAGTCGGTCCAGCTTTTCAAGGCCGTGTCACCACCTATCAGGTGAACCGGCGAAAGCTCGACCGCCATGTCCTCTCGGAGGCCACCGCTCTCGGAGTTGATCTCATCCGCCCCGCCACCATCAAGGAGATTGAACTCGGCGGCATCGGAAAAAATAAAATCAGCTATAAAGAAGATGCCACCGGCGAGCGACACACCGTCACCGCAGGCTGGGTCATCGATGCTTCCGGCAAGGCTGCCAAAATTGCTAAACAGCGCAAAACCTTTCAGTCGAATGCCGACCGACATCCCACTGCTGCGATGTGGGCTCGCTTTGAGAATGTCACCTTCCTCGATTCCCACGAAGCTACCACTGAGATGGCCGACGCCTGTAAAAAAATGGTCACCCAGCGCGGCTTCGCCACCAATCACCTCATGGGCTACGGCTGGTGGTGCTGGATCATCCCGCTCGATAGTGGCGAGGTCAGCGTTGGTCTCACCTGGGACGCCACCCTCTTTACCCCGCCCGAGGGGAAGAACATGGGCGAGCGTGTGAAAAAACACGTCCTCCAGCACCCCATCGGCCGCCTCATGTTTGAGAAAGCCAACGCTGTCGAAGGAGATAATCGCTACTACAAGGGCCTCTCGTATTACTCTACCGAGGTCTGCGGCGAAGGCTTCACCCTCGTTGGCGATGCCTCCGGCTTCATGGATCCTCTCTACAGTCAGGGGCTCGATTACTGCTCCCACACCGTCTATTCCTCCTTCGCCCTGCTGCGCGATTACTACTCCGGCGACCTCAAGTGCCTCGATACCGCCATTGCCAATCGAAACCGCGAATTTCTCATCAGCTATAACCGCTGGTTTGAGTCTCTCTACGAAGGAAAATACACCTACCTCGGCGATGCCGAAATCATGCGCGCCAGCTTTCTCCTGGATATCGCCACCTACTTCCTCGGCCCGGTCAATCTCGTCCTCATCTGGGAAGATCAGGAATTTACCAAGCTTCCCTACCACGGGCTTGGCGGCAGCCTCTTTGCCAAGTTCATGACCTTCTATAACCGGCGTTTTAATCTCCTTGCCCGCAAGAAGATCCACGCCGGCAAGTACGGTGACAAGAACCTTGATAAGAGCTGGCTCATCACCGGCTCCTTCACCCCCGGCCCCTCTCGCTCTACCTTTAAGCTCTTCTTCAAGGCGATCCGTGTCTGGCTCTGGACCGAGCTCCGCTACGCCTTCCGTAAAGCCGCCCCTATTCCTGACACTCCCACCCGCACCAACCCCATGCCTGCCCCCACCACCCCGGTCATGCCGCCGCCAAGCATGGAGCAAAAAACCCCAGCCTAACCCGTTAGAAGGGGAAAAACCTCCCCCTAACCCAGCTAAAAAAATTTAGCGCCTTCGCGTCTGAGCGGTTCAATCTTCCCATCCCCACAAGATCCCGCTACCACGCTCACCCCTTGAGCACGTCCCCTCCCAACCCAGTCTCGCCCACTGCCACTCGCGAGATCTCCCGCCGCCGCACCTTTGCCATCATCTCCCACCCGGATGCCGGTAAGACCACCCTCACCGAAAAGCTTCTCCTCTACGGCGGAGCCATCGGCCTCGCCGGTAGCGTCACCTCTAAAAAGGAAGCCCAATCCACCTCCAGCGACTGGATGACTATGGAAAAGGAACGCGGTATTTCCGTCTCCTCCACTGTCCTCCAGTTCGAATATAACGACTGCTGCGTCAACCTTCTCGATACCCCCGGCCACCACGACTTTTCCGAAGACACCTACCGCGTCCTCTCCGCTGTCGATGCCGCCGTTATGGTCATCGATGCCGGTAAAGGAATCGAAGCCCAGACCCTGAAACTCTTCGAAGTGTGCCGCCGCCGGGGCGTTCCCATTTTCGTTTTCATTAACAAGATGGACCGGCCTTCAAGGCCACCTCTCGAGCTCATGGACGAGCTGGAAAAAATCCTCAAACTCGCTCCCGCTCCCGTTAACTGGCCCCTCGGTGACGGCCCCCGCTTCCGTGGCGTTTACGATCGTATGAAGGACGAGGTGAATCTCTTCGAGCGAACCCCGCACGGCGCGTTTAAGGCCCCTCTCGAAGTCGCCGGGATCGAGGACGAAACAGTTCGCGAAATCCTCAGCGATGAACTCTACGAGACCGTCACCCAGGAAGTGGAACTCCTTGATGGGCTCACCGAACCGCTCGATCTCGAACGCGTCCTCGCCGGCGAGCAAATGCCCATCTACTTCGGCAGTGCCATGAATAACTTTGGCGTGCAGAATCTCCTCGAGAGCTTCCTCGAAATGGCCCCTCCTCCCGCCGGGCGCGTCAGCCAGGATGACTTGGTCGATCCCCGGTCGGATAACTTCTCCGGCTTCGTCTTTAAGATCCAGGCGAATATGAATCCTCGTCACCGGGACCGCGCCGTCTTTGTGCGAATTGTCTCCGGCATCTTCGAGCGGGACATGCAGGTCATCGATCAACGCTCCGGGAAGAAGGTGAGATTGGCTAATGCTCAAAAGCTCTTCGGCCAGGATCGCGAAACGCTCGATACCGCCTACGCTGGCGACATTCTCGCCCTCGTCGGGAACTACAACTTCCTCATTGGTGACACCCTCACCAGCGACCCGAAGGTTGTTTACGATGAGATGCCCCGCTTCACTCCAGAGTGCTTCGCCTACATCGTGAACAAGGACACCGCCGGTATCAAACGCTATCGCTCTGGCATGGAACAGCTTTTGAAAGAAGGCGTCGCCCAGTCCTACGAAGTTCATAACAGCGCCCAGCGTGTCCCCCTCCTCGGTGCCGTCGGTCCGCTTCAGTTCGAAGTCCTGCAAGCCCGCCTAGCTGCCGAGTATCAGGTCGAAACCCGCCTTGAAACTCCCCCTTGGAACGTCGTCCAATGGTTTGAGGAAAATGAGCCAGACCAAAAAAGAAGCGACCGCGAACCACCTAAGGTCAACCTCCCCTCCGGCAGCGTCATCGCCCGCGACCAAGACGCAAAATGGGTCGTCCTCCTCCCCGCAAAATACCTCGTCAGCATCCTCCATGATCGCAATGAGCACCTCACCTTCCGGGACCACGCCTAGGATGACGAGACGATTATAAATCGGCCTTCGACAGCTTTACATGACGCTTTTACCCATCTCGATCCGCCTCCAGTCGAGATGTCTTTCCCTAAAATGGGAATGCTTGTCATCACAGCTGTAGTCGTGCTAGCAATCTTTCCGATTGCAATCTGATTACAAATTGGATTGCCGATCGGTGGGAGTTAGTAACTGCATCAAAGTTTTAAGTTATGTTGTATTGGTATTCGAATTTAGACACCAGAGGTAAGCTCGCTTTCTGGGGAACCTTTGGGTTGATTGTAAACGGAGTGATTTACTTTCTTGGGTTATGGATGCCCATATTACTTTTCGTATCGATTGGGATGCTGGTTTTAGCTTTAGGGATGAAGAGTGAAGATTCTACCGACATCTAGAGACATTGTTTTGTCGTTCGGTTTGGAGCGATCTTCGGGTTAACCAGCTCAGCACAATCGGGTAGACGGTAGGTTTTAACTACCGCCCCCACACCACCGGCCATACGGGTCCGTAGCACGGCGGTTTTAATTTACCACATGCTATCCTTTATTCCCTTTCGGGCCATCAGGATAACGGATGGAACAACACTGTTTTTCAAGGCTGGGCAGCCCTTGTTCTTCGAGCCAAGCATTGTTCATGGCCCAGCGGACCAAGCTTGTCTGACTCATCCGCCAGTGGCCTTTTCGTGCGCGACTTGCTTCTGAGCGAGACGGCGTAAACTGTCCCGATTGTTCGTCATCGTGCGCTCTTCTAAGACCTCTCCATCTGCATCCCAAACGCAGATCGCATGCTTCAAGTCGCCGAGGTCGATTCCAATGGTAATTGTGGGCTGTTTTTTCATAAGGCAGTGATCTTACTAGATGACGCACGTGCGCCATCACTGCTTTCTCATTTAATCTTGTTTGCCTTTTGGTTTTGCACCGGGATACTTCTTGTGAAAACGATCAAGCTCAGACTGAGGGATAGGAATAAGTTTTGTGAAAATATTTTTTAACTCGGCATCCGTGTCGAGCCATCCAGATCCCTGTGGATAGCTGAATGCAAAGTTCTTACAGACCCAACAAAACGTGCCTTCGTGGAGAAGATCTTCTCCAGCGTAAATCCTGATACCGTGAATTGGAAAATGGCACAATGCTCCCCCTGTGTGCTCGGGCTCAGCAATCTTATTGCTTAGAGTTTCGAGGAGTCTCTTGCGATCACCTGCTCCAATCTCTTTGGTGCTAAGAATCTTGGTTCGCTTACCATAAGGGGCAATTGCAATGGTCTCGTCGTCATCCGCAAATATGTCTTCATCTGAAATTCCATCGAAATCGACCAAATAGACAACCACCCTGTCTGCCTCCTTGATTAATTCAGCTTTGTCAGCGCGATACTTAGCCTCGATTTTCTCTAGAGCGTCGTAGAACTCTGAATCAAGATCTTGCTGCGCGATACATGGAAGGCACGCAAAGAGTGCAATCAAGAGTAAGGGGATGAGTTTCATTTTTGAGGCGAACGTTTGAGGACAGGCAACCAATCCCGCAGGATACGAGATCGCGCTGCACACCTATATTTGCCACATCAAAGCCCAAGAGTCACCGCAAACTTTCAGCGCGGGATAGGGGCACTGGATATGGGACGCAGGTAGAATACAAGCGAAGCGCAGGATAGACTGCCTACAAGGCAGCCCGAAGGGGAGCGAAGCGAATCAAAAAGAGACTTCATGCGTTAAACCCGTCTCTCCGAAAAGAGAAGCGGAACACGTTCGTCATCTTCGGATGACATGACGTTTAGGAACCGCCGTGCTACGGATCCGTATGGCCGGTGGTGTGTGGGGCGGGCGTTAAAACCTCCCGCCTACCCGATTCGCACATCTATTGCTTGGAACGTCTAAACACACAGCCAAGACATCCCAGACTCAAAAGCAAGATGGAAGAAGGTTCTGGCACCTGCCCCACACCAATTCTCAGGTTATCAATCGCAAAAATGCCATCTTCTGGTTGAAGGTTAATCACCGTAGCGTAAGAAATCTGCTGCTCATCTGATACGACGCCCAAAAAATTCGCCCCAGTTCCATTACTTATTCCACCGAGAAGGTTATCGGAGCTATCATAGACTTGAAGCTGCACGGCTTCATTTGGATTGTCGGTTAAACTCACTGCAAAAGTGGGCTCTGTGAAATCAATGACAAACCCATTAACAAATTCATCAAAGCCAGGATTATTGCGATTCACCAACCAACCTCCACCAAAGGGTGAATCGTTATCTACTCTTGGAAAAATTGCAGTGCCTTGAAACTGACGAAAAGTCATTCCTGGCCCCCTCTCGGCAGCACCAATTTCAGTTCCATTGACAAAATCATCAAAGTCTTCTAGGCGAATATCCGTAGAGACACTATTCACCGCTGTAGTCCAATCTCCCAAATTTGAAAAGGATACGATGGCAGCATTTGCTCCTCCGATGAGTAGTGACCCAGCTAGCGTGATGGCTATTAATAAGTGTGTTTTTTTTCGTGTTGCTTTCATTTGCGTAAATTTCTGTCGATTGAGTTAGGGACACCGATTGCTCGGTGCCCCCTTCGCAGATCCCGGCGTGCGGAACTACCGCACCGGGCTCCTCGCAGGACGCGCAGTTAGAGCAACGTCAGTATCCAGTGTTTCTGATTTCTATCATGCAGTTTGCTTCGCTTTTGGCAAG
>CALBVA010000167.1 GCA_937969125.1 uncultured Verrucomicrobiales bacterium
TGCTACGGATCCGTATGGCCCGTGGTGTGGGGGCGGGAGTTAAAACCTCCCGCCTACCCGATTAGCCATAGTTTTTCTATTGCGCTGAATTAGCTCGGATACGCTTACCCAGTGATCTCGAACCATCGGCCACTGCACCAACGGAAGCCGGAACACAGGTCGCTTGTTCAGCCGAGGTTCGATAGACCCTCTGAGCCACTCGCGATCGAATCCTGCCCACTCTCCAGCTACGCTTCGGAGATTCCAAATCAGCACAGGATACACCTCGTGTCTTAGGATGTCCTCAATGTCCTGAATCGAATATGGGGATGAAGCCAAAACGCTGGCAATCCTCTCATAATCGGAGCCGTCTAGTTCGGTATCGAGGAAAAAATCTGAAAGCGCCTCCCACACTGGCAATCGCTCCTCAATGATAGATGATGTGCTAGCGAGGCTCATTCTTGGGGCGATTGAGGTAGGGACACTGATTACTCAGTGCCCCCTCGCAGATCCCGGCGTGCGGAATTACCGCACCGGGCTCCTCTCAGGACGCGCAGTGAGAGCAACGTCAGTATCCGGTTTATTATTGATTAAGATCATGCAGGTTTGCTTCCACTTGGCAAGGTCGCTTGCACTGGCTTTTCCACAATCCTTGGCAAGGGTAGATCCCAATGTTTCAATCGCCTGCTAAATTCGCGAGTTCCCTCGGACGCCATAGTAGTTCCAATACACTCTCAGTTTACATCGCAGGACGACGGGTAAGTCGAGTAGCTTCACACTTCGTGAGCCGCAGACACGAAATGTTCGAGGGGATCAACATTAGTTTAGAAAGAGATGAACAAGGATTCCACAAAACTCAAGCTCTCCCATCCTTCACGACCGATGGATCGGCACGAAAGTCGATTATCTCAATGAGTTTGGTCTGCTCTGGCTGACACTTGTGCCATTTCCCCTCAAAATAAGGACCAACCGGAAAGTGCTTCCGGACTTGTCAGAACTCTCCCCTTCTCTAGGTTTGAGCCGTGGCCTTTCTGGAACTTCACGACCTCAAAACCCACTTCCCGGTCAAGGGAGGTGCTTTAATTTCCAAAACCATCGACACCATCAAAGCCGTCGATGGCGTAGATCTCTCGATTGAAAAAGGTGAAATCCTCGGCCTTGTCGGTGAGTCCGGCTGTGGCAAGTCCACCCTCTCCCGCACCGTGATGCAGCTCCAGCCGGCCACCTCCGGCAAGGTGATCCTCGATGGAGAGGATCTGACTGCACTGCCCAAGGAAATCGTGCGTCAGCGTCGCCTAGACTTCCAGATGGTCTTCCAGGATCCCTACGCTTCGCTAAATCCTCGCATGACGATCTTCTCTACCCTCGCAGAGGCGATCTGCCAACGCCACCCGGATCTCAAAAAGTCCGACGACCTCACCGGAAAAGTGGTGGAGCTGATGGCCACGGTAGGATTGGACTCGCGCCACATGCGGAAGTATCCTCACGAATTTTCCGGCGGACAGCGGCAGCGCATCGCGATCGCCCGCGCCCTCGCCCCGGAACCAAAGCTCGTCATCGCCGATGAACCGGTCTCCGCCCTCGATGTCTCGATCCAGTCTCAGATTCTCAATCTCCTCCTCGACCTAAAGGCCAAGCTCGGCCTCACCATGATCTTCATCTCGCACGATCTCTCGGTGGTGCGATACATCGCCGATAATATTGCGGTGATGTATGCCGGAAAGATTGTTGAATATGGCGAGGCCGACGAAGTCTTCCACAATCCCAAGGATGACTACACGAAGCGACTTCTCTCCGCGATCCCGCACATGAAGGCCACGGCCTAAAACCTTTCGATCACTGACACCTCTTACTTCAATGAACCCCGAAATTTACAAACTCATCCACCTCGTGGGAATCATCGTCACCTTCCTAGGCATCGGCTCGCTCATCAGTGCGGACGCCAAGAAACCCGCCGCCATGCGTGCGCCCGCGATGATTCACGGAATCGGATTGCTTCTTCTCCTGGTCAGTGGATTTGGCCTGCAAGCCAAGGTTCACAAGGTCTGGCCTGCCTGGATGGTCTTGAAAGTGGTCATCCTTCTCGCCCTCGGTGCCTTGATCGTGCTCATCAAGCGGAAGGTTCTCCCTCCCATCGCGATTTACCTTATCGCCATTGTTCTCGGAGGAATCGCCGCATACCTCGGCTTTTCGAACGGCGTGGTGAGCGGCGTGGGACTCTAACGTGGCGGCGCTATTCTAGCGCCATCCCTCCGGAAAAAAGAACTCAACGCCCTTCTTCGAGGAGCCACTGCTTCATCCCACCCACGACATTCGTCACGTCTTCGAAGCCGTTCTCCAGCATCCAGCTTCCGGCGCGATGACTGCGCATCCCGGCAGCACAGAGCACGAGATACTTCGTATCCTTAGAAAGGTTCGTCGCCGCGTCGGGCCAGCCGCTGAGCGGCACTAGTTTGGCCGAGGGGATATTGGCCATCGAGTGCTCGTCCAGCTCGCGGACATCGAGGAGGATTCCCTCGAAGCCCTCTTCAAGGATTTCACGTAATTCGAGAGTGGAGATTTCTGGTAAGGCAGTCATTTCAGATTCGGATGATGAGGTGAGTGATTCTTCGGTCAGGTTGGGATTGTCTCCACAGAGAGGACAATGCGGATCCTTCTTGATCTTGATCTCACGGAAGGAGGAATCGAGCGCATGATAGTGCACCAGCCTTCCAAGCGGCGGTTTGCCGAGACCGGCGAGGAGTTTGATCGCCTCCATTGCCTGCAGGCTGCCAATGACACCCGGGAGCACGCCCAGGACTCCGGCTTCTCCTCACGTCGGCACCGTGCCTTCCGGCGGAGCTTCGGGGAGCAGGCAGCGGTAGCACGGCCCACCGAGATGCGGTGCGAAGGTCGTGAATTGTCCCTCAAACTGGAAGATCGCTCCATGAATAAGGGGCTTCTTGAGAAAGAATGCGAAGTCATTGGCCGCGAAGCGCGTAGGGAAATTATCCGAGCCATCGAGCAGGGCATCGTAGTCCGAAAGCAGCTCGCGCGCATTCGCCGCCGTGAAGCGCCCCTCGTGTGTCACGACCTCAACATGTGGATTCACCTGCTGAAGACGCGCCCTGGCACTGTCCAGTTTCGGGCGACCCACCCAGTCCGTGTCATGCAGGATCTGGCGATGGAGATTGGTAAGATCCACAACATCCGGATCGATGATGCCGATCCTCCCCACTCCAGCCGCCGCGAGATAAAGAAGAGCCGGAGAGCCCAGCCCGCCACTGCCGATGCAGAGGATGGACGAAGCTCTCAGCCGCTCCTGCCCGGCTTCACCAATCTGCCCCAGCATGATCTGGCGGGAGTAGCGGGCCTGTTCCTCTGAAGTGAGTGACATGCGGGGACGATGTTGCGGGCGCGGCAGGGAATCAAGGAACGATTGCCGGACCAGCCCTGCGGTGTTAGATCTCTTGCGTGAGAGTCGCGATTGTCGCCCACCCCTATAAAGCTGATGCTCCGATGGCGCTGCGGCGGGTCATGAAAAGCCTCTCAGAAAGAGGCATCGAAGTCGTCCTGGAACCACAAACTGCGGGACTAGTCGATCAGGAGGGCGTGGAGGATTTCACAGCCAATGCGGACCTCGTCATCTCCCTCGGCGGAGACGGCACTCTACTGGAGACCCTTCACCGCATCGGACCAACCACCATCCCCATCGCCGGAGTGAATATCGGCACCCTCGGCTTCCTCACTGCGTGTAAGGATGAGGAGATCGATCAACTCAGCGACCACCTCGCCAAGGGTGAGATGAACATCGTGGAGCGCAGTATGCTGAAAGTGGAAATGATCGAGGAAGGCGGTACCGCCCACGAATTTCTGGCGCTCAATGAAGCCGTCCTCATGCGTGGCGAAACCGGCCGCCTGGTCTCTCTGGAGGCCCGCGTGGATGGCGAGCTGCTGAATCACTACCGCGCCGATGGTCTCATTGTCGCCACTCCCACCGGCTCTACGGCCTACTCAATGGCAGCTGGCGGACCTCTGCTGGGGCCGCACGCCGGGGTCTTTGTCATCACCCCGATTTGCCCGCACAGCATGAGCAATCGCTCCCTCGTGGTGGGTGAGAAATCAGTCATCGAGCTCTCGCCCAGCGGAAACGGCGAGGAGCCCATCCTCTTCTCGGTCGATGGCCGGGACATCCTGCGCATCCAGGCCGATAGCATCGTGCGGGTGAGCTGCCATGAGCAATCACTCCGCCTCGTCAGACTGCCAGGCCATTCCTTCTACGAGACCCTTCGACAGAAGCTCCACTGGCACGGCGGCTCGACAGATCCCTGATGTGGTAGAGCTTGGAAAGTGCCGCCACCTTAGCTCGCGACGAGATCGTATCCGCGGTGGTCCTTGACCTCCACCTCCAGAAAGTCGCCCACCTCGGAATCAATGGGCACGAAAATGCGTCCATCGATGTCCGGGGCGTCCCACATCGAGCGGGCAATTCCCTCTTCTTCCACCAGCACACGGCGGGTCTTCCCGAGTTGGCGCTCATTGACATCCTGCGCCACCTCATCAATGGCGGAAGAAAGCTCGCGGTGACGCTTCTTCTTCGTCGCGTGGTGGACGTGGTCAGTCATCTTGTGAGCACGAGTCCCCTCTTCCTTGGAATACTGGAAGATGCCGCAACGCTCGAACTTGAAGGTCTTGATGAACTCCAACAGCTCCTCGTGATCGGCATCGGTCTCGCCCGGGAAGCCGGTGATGAAGGTGGTGCGGATGGCGAGGTCCGGGATGCCATCGCGCATGCGCTGGAGGAGATCGCGGATGTATTGCCCGTCGGTCTTCCGGTTCATCTTCGCGAGCATTTGATCGGAAATATGCTGGAGCGGAATATCGACGTAGCGGGCGACTTTGGGACACTCGGCAATGGTCTGGATAAGCTCGTCCGACCAATGCGCCGGGTGCGTGTAGAGGAGTCGGATCCAGAAGTCGCCCTCCAGTTCATTGAGCGCACGCAAGAGTGAGGCCAAGGACTCCCCGCGGGTGGAATCGACGCCAGAGGTCGGCTTTGGCCGATTCCCAATCCCCTGCCACTTATCCATCCCGAAATAAGTCGTATCCTGTGAGATGAGATTGATCTCCTTCACCCCTTGGGCAATGAGGCCCTTCGCCTCGCGCACGATCGATTCCTGGGTGCGGGAGCGGTGCTGGCCGCGAATCTTCGGGATGATGCAGAAAGCACAGGTGTGATTACATCCTTCCGCGATCTTGATATAAGCCATGTGACCCGGCGTCAGACGAAAACGGGGCGTGGTGTAGTCCGGGATGTAGCGTGACTTCGCGGTCACAGTATCGAGCGATCCCTCCTCGCTATGATCCCGCGTGAGGGTCTGCTTCACAATCGAAGCCACCTCGGTAATTTGGTCCAGGCCGATGAAGGCATCGACCTCCGGCAGCAGACCGGGGAGATCCTTTTGGAACCGCTGGGAAAGGCAACCGGCCACAATGATCTTCTGTTTCTCGCGCGCGGGATCTTCCTGGCGCGCATTAACCGCCTCGATGATGGTGCCGACTGACTCATCCTTCGCGACATCGATAAAAGAGCAGGTATTGATGATGAGCGCATCCGCCAACTCAGGATCCGGGACGAGGGTCATCCCCTCATCCTGCAGGTGTCCGAGCATGATTTCGGAGTCGATAAGGTTCTTGGCACAGCCAAGTGAGATGAGTCCGATCTGGGTGGGCATGGGAAGAAAATGGGTGGCGTTGAGAAACAGTGGAAAAAGAAGAGGCCTCCGGCATAAGCACGGAGACCTCGAAAGACAAGAAATAGGGCTGGGTAGGGCCTAATACATGTTGGGCAGGCTGGCATTGCCTGGAGCAGCACCCTGGCCAGAGGCGTTGCGGGCATCCTGGGAGGCATTCACAACAGCGCAGAGTTTGGCGGTCATCACGAACAGTAGAATCAAGTTCACGAGAGAGGCGATGATTCCAAGCAAGGGGATAATACCGACAACAGCGCAAATACAGAAAGTCAGAAACAGACCTTCCGAAGCCGAAGGAAGATTGGCCAAATTACTATGACTGGTCCTAATACGGTTCCAGTCCTGCGACCAGCCGTAGTAGGCCACAAACATCCAGTAGATATTAAAAAGGGGGATAAATAGGAATCCAACCGCCTTTCCAGGGGTCGTCCTTGCTCCTCCGGGTTGGAGAAGGGCCCATGCCCTATGAAGGACAATGAGAGCCATGATGTAGGCGACCATGAGGAAGATAACGCCAGCTCCCATAGCGAGAAGGGCACCAATCTCGCTACCGGATGGGCCAGAGACAGCTTGGCTGTTAATGCGTTCGACCTCGCGATTAAACTGCTCCAGATCCTCCGCCGTCTCCCAGTTCCGGTCCAGACGCTGATAACTTGAAACCCTGGTGGAGGTGGATGAGGTGATTATCGCTATGGCAACACCAAAGATGACAATTCCAATGAGGAAGAAGGCCAGAAATTTACCAAAGGAGCAGCGTTTAAGCACCGGAATCGGATAGCTCCCTCCAGCCGTCGCCATCCCACCTCCAGGCATCCCGACAGCGGGCGGGGCATAGGGATTTGCGCCTCCACCGGACGCAGGTGGCACGACGGCTTGAGCGGGAGCATTGAAAACGCCATCGACCTGTCCGGCGGCGGTCCAATTGGCCATCCCGTCATGCCAGATGAGGGTGCTTGATTGAATCTGACCTCCCGCAGCGAGCATCTGGATCTGCTGAAAAGAGACGGGCCCCTGCTGTTGCTGCTGGGCGTCGGCGTAAAACCATTGAGTGTCTTGCATGATATCTGAAGGGGAAGCTGATAGATCAGGGAGAGATTGGCGAGAGGATTTGTCGGTAAAACTCTCGTGCCCGATAGCGAGGGCGAAGCCTTTGTGCTGACGTGAAGCACAGCTTTCATTGGTGGCAGGTATTGGTTGACCGACATGGACGCTTACCGGGACAGGTCAGCTAACGGAGAGCCGAAAATTTTCGGCTCGGAAAATCCACGCTCCCCTTTTTCAACAGGCTGCTAGCGCAAATATCGAGCCTCGCGCGGCAAAGATTGCATATCGCCTTCCCTACTGACTAAGAGATTGTTATAAATCGACTTCGCCGCCCCTTAATTCTCCAAAACTTAAACGCCCCCCCGATGCTGATCATTCACAAGGAACAGATGAGAGCCTTCGAAGCAAAATTTCGAAGAGAATTCATCGACCGCACCACGCGGGAAACCTCCAAGAAATTCCCAGAGCAAATCGAGGAAATGTTTCCAGCCGAAGAGCGTGAAAACCAGACCCGCTTCCTCGTAAAGAGAGGCATCGAAAAAGCAAACAGCTACGGCATTGAAGCAGAAGCAGACGTGACCCGATTCATCGACTTCATGTTCCTTCTTTCACCTAATTTTGATGAAGCCTCTGACACAGAATGGGCCCGAGAGATTCTGGATGAGCAGGAAACCTCCGGTCACCTGAAGATTCAGCTCATCGAGCTCCAACTCCCACCCTCCCCATAAAAGTGCCTCCCGAGTCCCCCAATCAACATAAAAAAGTAGGCTCTCCCATCGAGCCCTGCCCGCTCATGAAGAGCTCCGTCATGATAATCACTCAGGATCAGGAATCCCGTGAGGCGGTAGGGCCTATTAAAATTTCACAAGCCGGACCGACTCCAGGAAAGGGAAAGACTGACCCTGCCAAAGGGCGCCTGAGCTTCGATCCCGTAGATCCTGGTGCTTACGAGATTCAGGTCAATCTCGAGGGAGATCTTGAGGAAAAATATGAAGCTCCTGAAGTATCCCGCTTCAGCGTGGCTGGTGGCGAAGAAAAACTGGTGCTACTCAATCTCAAACGGCTCGTTTTCTGGATCGAAATCGAGCTCGTCGGCCAGGATGACCTTCCAATTGCGAATGAGAAATACCGCATCACTTCAGCTGATGGAACAGTCGCGAATGGTCACCTCAATTCAAAAGGCTGGGCGAGGGTCGAGCCTCCCGGCCCGGGCGAATGCGAAGTGACTTTCCCAAATCTCGATCAAGAAGCCTGGGAAGAGATCGACTCTCTCACCGAGGCCCTTTAAATAAAACCGAGGTGATTACCGGCTGGGCGCGCTTTCAGGAACTGTTCCTGATGGGTCATCTCAATCGCATCGGCCGGTCCGGCCTCATCTCCTCTTGAATCATGTTCAGCCCCTACCGCATCGTGGTAGGAATTGATAATATTGCCCGAAGGGTCACCAGGCAGATAAACGAAGGCACTCGAGCCACTTCCATCGAGATTGACCGCATTTTTAATTCCCAATTTCAGCATCATTTCCGCCACCTCTTGTAGCGTCACGCCTACACTCAAATCATGGCCCCGCCTGCGAGCCATGATCTCTGGAGAAGCATCAGAAATCTGAAAGCCATCCACTCTTGCATCAGGATCCCTCGGATCAGGAAAGGGCTGCTTTTTAAGCCAATAGACCTGGTCGCCACTTTGAATGATCCACTTTGAATTGTAACGGTTGGCAAGGCTCACCGTGTCCCGACGACCGATTCCGTATGGAGGATGATCTGCAATGTGTGATTCAAACACATCGATGAGATTAGGATCAATCTGTCCTGTGTGATCCCTTTCCAGAGTGGCGTCGTCGGTATAATCGTAATCCTCTGTCAGCTTTGGCAAGTGAGCCCAGAGGGTATCATAATCTGCAGTGCTATACTTGCCATCGTCACAATCCAAAATCTTATAGAGAGGATAGACCGAGCGCTCCATCGCGGTCTGGAGCTCGAACATCAGAATGACTAGCTTTCGACCTCCTTCTACCACTCCGACGGCCGTCCGGGCGTGCCGGGTGTCAGGTCCCGGTCCCAGATTTTCCGCGACAGCTCCGTCCTTCACCAGCCAGTTGCCGGCGACACCATTCCACCAAGGTGGTGGCGCAATGGTGGTGGCTGTTCGTCGCACAGGCCGGGCCCCAATCTCACCCGGGTATTCAAAATTTTCGATGAG
>CALBVA010000168.1 GCA_937969125.1 uncultured Verrucomicrobiales bacterium
TCGCTTTAATATTCTCAATGCCCTCGCCGCCCTCGCCTCCGTTTCCGCCCTCGGAATCCGCGTGCGGGACGTCATTAAATCCCTCGCTGAGACCCGGCAGACTCCCGGTCGCATGGAATACGTCGGCGGTGATCGCATCTCTGTTTTTGTCGACTACGCCCACACTCCGGATGCCGTCGCAAAGGCTTGCGAAACTCTCAAAGCCCTCAACCCAAATCGTCTCATCACCGTCTTCGGTTGCGGCGGGGATCGTGATTCCTCCAAGCGCCCCCTCATGGGTGAAGCCGCCCGCATCAGTGATGTCTGCATCGTCACTTCGGACAATCCCCGCAGCGAAGATCCCCAGGCCATCATTGATGGAATCATTCCTGCTCTCGAAGGCCACCCACACGAAGTCGTCGTTGATCGACGCGAGGCCATTGCTCGCGCTATCGAGATTTCCTTCCCCACCGATATCATCCTCATCGCCGGAAAAGGCCACGAAACCTATCAAGAGGTGAAGGGCGTTCGGAATCACTTCGATGACCGCGAAGTCGCCCGCCGCGCCCTGGAGGTGAAGCGTAAGAAGGACGAAGCAGAATACCTGAAACGACAGCAGGAGCGTGAAGAGCGCGAAAAGAAAAAAGAACGCGATGGTGGCTACGACCGCGATGGCGACGGCTCCGATCGCCCCACCTACAACCGTGATTTTAACCGCGATGGCGATGACCGCCTTCGCCGCGATTAAGACAATGAAGACCTATCCTCTCCAGCAGCTCGCCTCGGCGATGAGTGGCACTCTCCTCCAGACTTCATCGTCGGAGCAGGGTGGGGGAGAGATTGTCATCAGCGCCGGCGTCTCCACCGACACTCGGAAAATTGCGGAAGGCTCACTCTTTATCGCACTGAAGGGCGAAAATTTCGACGCCCACGATTTCCTCGATCAGGCCTCCGCAGCCGCCGCCCTCGTCATTGAAGATCAGAAAAATCTTCCCGAGGGTGTGCCCGCCATCCTTGTCAATGACACCCTTAAGGCATTGCAGGATCTCGCCGCCTGGTATCTCCGCGAGCTCAATATCCCCGTCGTCGCCATCACCGGTTCGAATGGTAAGACCTCCACAAAGGATTTCACCCGCTCCGTCCTCGCACAGAAATTCAGGGTCAATGCCACCCTCGGGAATTTTAACAATCATATCGGCCTGCCTCTCACCGTGCTCGCCACTAAGGAGGACGATGAACTCGCCATTCTCGAGATGGGCATGAATCACTCCGGCGAGCTCGCACCACTCTGCGAGATTGCCAAGCCGAACCTCTCCATCATCACAAACGTCGGCACCGCCCATATCGAGAACATGGGGAGCCGCGAAGCGATCGCCCTGGAAAAAGGTACTGTCGCCCGCTCCCTCGAGGAAAAAGGCACCCTGCTCGTCCCCGCTGATTGCGACTTTATCGATGACTACCGCGACTCCACCAAGGCCCGTGTCATCGCCACCGGTGAAGATGACATTCGCGCCGAAAACATCGTCCCCGGCCCCGCCGGATCGGAGTTCGATCTCGTTATCGATGCTCTCGGCACCATTCGCACCTCTATCGCCGTAGCCGGTCAGCACATGATCAGCAATGCCCTCCTCGCCGCCGGAGCCGGGCACATTTTGGGGCTCTCGCTTCAGGAAATCGCGGATGGTCTGTCCAATGCCACCCTCACCAGCGGCCGCCTCCGCCAGTATGACAGCTTCGGCATCACCGTCATCGATGACACTTATAATGCCAATCCTGAGTCCATCATCGCGGCCCTGAACACTCTGGCTAATCTTCCCTGCTCCGGTAAACGCACCGCCGTTCTCGGAAAGATGGCCGAGCTTGGTGACCACGCTGCCGAGGCCTACCCAAGGATTGGGAAGGTCGCCAATGATCTCCAGCTCACTCTCGTCACCGTTGGTGATGAGGCTGCCGCCTATGGGGCACCTCATCACTTCGATGACATTCAATCCGCCGCCACCCACCTCCTCTCGAATCAGGACGAGGGAGACCTTGTCCTTTTTAAAGGCAGCCGCGCCGCTGCTATGGAGAAGGTCATGGAGCTCGCCTTCCCGGCGGACGACTAACACTCACACACACACAAATGCTCTACTTCATCTTTCAATTCTGGCGCGAGGCTGAGGCCTCCGGTGCCGGGTGGGCGGATAGCTTTTCCTTCCTCCGCATCCTGCAATATATCACCGTCCGTGCAGGGCTCGCCACAGTCATCGCGCTTCTCCTGAGTCTCGCCTTCGGATCCCGTGTGGTGCGAAAGCTCATCTCCTTGAAGGTCGGCCAACCGCTTCGCACCGCCGAAGAAGTTCATGACCTCGCGAAGCTCCATGGAGGAAAAGCCGGAACCCCCACCATGGGCGGCATCCTCATCCTTGGCACGATGATGATCGCCATCCTCCTCTGCGCGAACCTCACCAATCCTTTCGTCCTCGTTACCTCGCTCGTGACCCTTGCGCTCGGCATTCTTGGTTTTCTCGATGACTACCAAAAGGTCGCGAAGAAAAACTCCGCCGGTGTCAGCGGAAAGATGAAGCTCGCCTGGCAGGGCTCGGTCGGACTCGCTGCCGGACTCTTCCTTTACTTCAATCCCGAGACCTCCAGCTACCTGTTCTATTCATCGGCAAACGGGCCCACCCCCGTTTCCGTTTCGGACTTTAGCTTCCCTCTCATCGACTTCGCCATCCCCCTCGGCATCATCGCCATCCCCGCCTTCATGGCCATCCTCATGGGCACCTCGAACGGGGTGAATCTCACCGATGGTCTCGATGGTCTCGCCACTGGTGTCACCATCACCGTCGCCATGGCCTACGCCATGATCATCTACCTCGCCGGGAATCAGAACGCCGCAGAGTATCTCCACATCATGCACAATCGCTCCCTCGGTGAACTCACCGTGGTGCTCATGGCTCTCGTCGGATCCAGCTTCGGATTCCTTTGGTTCAATTGCCACCCCGCCCGTGTTTTCATGGGGGATACCGGATCGCTCGCCATCGGAGGAACCATTGGCATGGCTGCCATTTGCGCTAAGCAGGAGCTCCTCCTGATGGTCATCGGCTTTGTGTTCTTCATGGAAGCCGTCTCCGTCATCCTGCAGGTCGGCAGCTTCAAGTTGCGCGGCAAGCGCATCTTCCGCATGGCTCCCATCCACCACCACTTCGAGCTGAAGGGGTGGAATGAGAACCAGGTCATCATCCGCTTCTGGATTATCTCCATGCTCTGCTGCCTCGTCGGCATTGCTCTTCTGAAAGTCATCTAAGCTCATGCTCAATCTCACCGGACAGACCGTCGCCGTTCTCGGAGCGGGTCGCAGTGGCCAGGCCGCCGCGATCCTCGCCGCGCACTGTGGTGCTTCCGTCACGGTCTATGACTCCGGTGAGATCACGTCGGTCCCGCACGCTTGCGAAGCGGTTTCCCATGCCTCTGTCGCCACCGGGGAATCGGTTAATGCCGACCTCATCATCGTGAGCCCTGGTATCGAAACCGGAGGAGATTTTGTCCAAGCTTTCGCCAAGAACTCCGGAGCACTCTGGGGTGAGATTGAACTCGCTTGGCGCTGCTTCACCGGAAAGACCATCGCCATTACCGGCACCAACGGGAAGACCACCACCACTGAAATCGTCCGCGACCTTGTCGAGGCCGCAGGGCAATCCTGCGTCGCCTGCGGCAACTACGGCGTCCCTCTCGCTGAGGTTGTTCTCTACCAGGAGCCGCCGGAAGTCATTGCCCTGGAGCTCTCATCGTTTCAGCTGGAAACTATCGTCGACTTTAAACCAGATGTCGTGATCTGGCTGAATTTTTCCGCTGACCACATGGATCGCTACACTTCACTGGAAGAGTATCGCGCCGCGAAGTCGCGCATCTTCGAGAACATCGATTCCGATACCCCTGTCGTCATTCGTCGCGGTGAGTCAATCGATCCTCCCGGTAAAATCATCACCTTCACCACGGAAGGAGAAGCTAGTTGGTCTCTCGCCGGAGACGAAATTCTCTGCGGAGAAAAAGTCTTCCTCACTCTTTCCGAAACCCGTCTACGCGGCCTGCACAATGCCGAAAATATCATGGCGGCCTGCGCCGCCGTGACAGGATTGACTTCAGAAGTGGCCCGTAAAGCCCTCTCCGAGTATTGCCCGCC
>CALBVA010000169.1 GCA_937969125.1 uncultured Verrucomicrobiales bacterium
GCAAAGCCCTTTTGGTTCTTCCAAATCTTCAGAAGCGCCAGATTTTCTTTGGACCAGCTGCGCTGGCTTAACGGGTAACGCGGAGCTTTTTCCTGAGACCGTCGCTCAGCAGATCGCCGATGATGATGACAGCTGCACCAAGGAGGGTGAAAAAGAGAATGTCATCGTAGGCGCGGTAGTTTTGCTGGATGGAAATATAGTATCCCAACGAACTCACCCCGAGCATTCCCAGGACCGTGGCTTCCCTTACGCACGATTCCCAGCGATAGAAGAAGAAGAGGATAAAGCGATTGAGTGACATCGGGACGAGAGTGGCAAGAAAGGCCTGCAATCTACCGCCGCCAACTTGTAAGACGGTGCGGGCATTACTGGGTGCTTGGTTTTCGACGACCTCGCCCCAGAGTCGGCCGAGGATTCCGACATTATGCAGGGCCAGGGCAATGATGAGAGGCCAAGCGCTCGGGCCCATGAGGCCGACGAGCAGGAAGGCATACAGATACTCCGGGACTGCGCGAGTAATCACGAAAAAGGCCCGAACGATCACTCCGAAAGCTCGATGAAAAATTCCACCGGCCATCTCGACTGCGAGGGGACGACCACGGGCAAGGCTGCGTGCTCCCCATGGAACCAGAATAATCGCGGCGAGCCCGGCGAGAATGACGGCCGCCACCGACATCGCGAGAGTATTGGTAAGGGCCTCCTTGCCTGGTTTTTCCCAAAGATCGGCGAGCCACGGCAGGACCTCTCCCCCACTCCAGGCTTCCTTACGCTCGTCCCAGGTGGCGAGTGATTTCTCCGGCGCGACGGGATCCGGGGTGAGCTTGGTGAGGAAGCGGGAAATGCGATCTGCCCGCTGATCCTCGGTCATCGATTTCACCAAGGGCGCACCGATGGTGAAGGCCATGACTATGGCTACCATCCAGGCGAGCCCGGTAAAGCGGAGCCAGTGATCACGCGGGGCGGTCTTCCGGAGTGATCGTTCCTCAAGAACGGGGACGACCTTTCTCGGGGTACCATTAGTCAATCTCGCCCGTACGAAGTGGCCGATGCCTTCTATGCAAATGACGAGGGCAATGAGCGCATAAAGTGCGGTCCAGACTTCGCCGTAGTAGGCATTCTCAAAAGAGCGATGGATGGAAAGGCCGATGGTCTCGACCCCGATAAAGCCCAGCACTGCCGAGCCGCGCAGAGCGCACTCGAAACGGTAGAGCGAGTAGCTGATCATATCCGGCAGCGCACCGGGTAAAATACCACCAAGGAAGCCCTGCGCTCCGCTGCCACCGGCGGCGGTGATAACGTGGCGTGCCGAGCGGACCTGCTCGTCCATGAGCTCGGAGAAAACCTTTGCGAGAGTACCCGCGAATGGCAGGGCCAACGCAAGGCAGGCACTGAAGGGGGCATCGCCGAAAGCAGAGAGAAAGAAGATCGCCCAGATGAGTTCGTGGATGGATCGAAGGAGGGAAAGAAAGATCCGCACCGGCCAGCGGATGAGATTGAAAAACTTCCGCAAGCGATTATCCGGCCACCATTGCTCCGAGGCAAAGAAACCGAGGATCAGGCCTGCCGGAATGGCCATCGAGGTGGCGATAAGGGCGTAACGCAAAGTACGAAGAAGATCGTAACCCAGCCGAACCAGGAATGGCTCCGCGTCTGCCGGCAGCGAGGTGTTTTCATCCGAAAATGAAGGTGAAATTGCCCCACTAAAGAATCGCAGGGTGGAGGCCCAGGGATCAGAACCGGGCGTGTGGGAAACAAAATCCGTCCCCATGCGCGCGACGCAGAGGATGAAGAGAACACCAAGGCCGACGAGAAGCCAGCGCCGACCAAACCACATCCGCCACGCTCCCCCGCCTGACTTTTCAGGGTTCATAAGTCGTAGAGTTGATCGAGCTCACTTCCGGTCGGCAGGCCATCAAAGACGATCTCTCCCTGCTTCAACCCGATGACGCGGGGGAAGAACTCACGGGCCAGGGCGAGCTGGTGGAGGGAGACGACAAGGGTGAAACCCTGCTCGGAGGAGAGGCCAGTAAGCAGCTCCAAAACATCACGCGCGCGCGCCGGATCGACGGCACTAAGCGGTTCGTCAGCGAGAAGGATCTGCGCGCCTTGATAAAGAGTCCGGCTGAGAGCGACGCGTTGTTTTTGCCCGCCGGAGAGGGAATCGGTGCGATCATACATCTTCTCCGCCACGCCCATGCGCTGGAGGATTTTGAAAATTTCATCGCGATTCGCCCCACTGGGCCAGAGGAGATCCCGCGCAGTGGTGAGGAGATTTCGGCTGCCGCTGCGACCGAGGATGACATTTTGAATCACGCGAAGATTCGAGACAAGCCCGAGGTCCTGCGGGAGCATCCCGATGCGGGAACGGGTGGCGCGGAGATCGCGCGACTTCGTCTCAGCGAGGTCACAGCCGAGCACGCTCACCGAGCCAACTGACGGTCTCATCTGGAGACCGAGGAGCCGAAGGAGAGTGGTCTTGCCACAGCCCGATGGCCCGATGAGAGCAACCTGCTCTCCGGGCGAAATATCAAGCGCGACTCCGGACAGTGCCGAAGTCGCGCCGAAAGATTGGGAAACCCCACTGACCGAGATGGCGGTCATGTTGTTTTCGATTGGAGAGAAACTACTTCACTCCGAGTTTCTTCATGACACCGCCGATGGCGTCAAAGGTGCTGTTCTCGACCTTGACGAGCTTCTTACGACCAAGGGCGTTGAGAGCAGCTTCATCTTTACAATCGAGCATAGCCTTCTGGAGCTTATCGAAGAAGTCATCGCCGAAAGCTTTTTTCAGATCTGGGTGAGCGGTGAAATTATAGTCAGCGAAAGCAGGAGTCTCCCAGACCACGACAGCCTTGGCGGGGTCAATCTTTCCAGCTTTGACGAGCTTCTCGTAAGTGCCGTAACTGAGTGCTCCAGCCTGGAAGGTGCCATCCTGGACTTGAGCGGCGGTCTTGTCATGGGCACCGGAGAATCCGAGCGGCTTCTTTTGGAAAAACTCATCGGGAACCTTGCCCGTATTTTCCATGATGTAGTGAGAAGGCATCACGAAACCTGAAGTCGAACCGGAGCTACCGAAAGTGAAGGTGAGATTGGCAATCTCCTTCGGGAACTCCTCTGACTTGGTCATGCCGGTGGCGGCGTTGGCGATGAAGTAAGATTTGAAGGCGAGGTCTTTTTGACCGGCAGCGAGAGCCTGCGCTCCGGAAACGGCAGTGCGGGCCTGCACGCCGGAGACACCGCCGAACCAAGCGAGGTGAATATCACCGTTTTCAAATTTTTCGACCGAAGCTCCGTAGCTGGAAGAAGGAACGAATTTCACCTTCACGCCAAGGGCTTTCGTGAGGTAATCGGCGACGGGCTTAAAGCGCTCACCTTGGGCGGTGGTGTTTTCATCCGGGATGGCCGAGAAGCGGAGGACGGCGTCGCCGCTGGCATCCTTATTATCCTTAGCCCCGTCCTCTTTGTCCCCACCACAGCTGGCGAGAGTGAAGGCTGATGCTGCGATGGTCATGCCGCCGAGGCAGCCTTTCAGTGTCTTGGAAACCGACCGGCTCCCAGATTTGAACAATTTCATTGGTATTTTTAAAGTGTCCCGTGGCCGTCTTTCTAAGCCCCGACGGGCTGACCATCTACGGGAGTGACTAGAAGCGCAAGTGAGGAATTATTCCCGAAAATGTCAGGAACAGAGAAGTTTTTGTAGACCTGAGAACTCAAAACGGGAACTGGAGCTTCATACGGGTGACCGGCTCGACTGTTTTGCCAAAGATAGCCGCCTGATCATCAAGGAGCTAATCAGTGCTGATAATTTGCACCAGGAACACCGCGAGGAGGTTTTTTCACAGAGTCTCGATTTCTCCGGTGCCCTGCTTGGTTCTCTTCATCGTAGCCATGGCTGCGACTTCACACTGGCTTTCGGTCAAGGGGCCTCGAGAAGTAATTTGTTTCGAGCAGCTTAGGCGGCATTGGCCTTGCAGCGGAAGGTTCGCAAAAACTAGAGCTGGTGAAGCGAAATTGAAGGGGCGGCTTTCTTCGCCAGGCTTTCAAGGTGGCCGTGGTGGGTGAAGATGAGGATCTGGGTTTTCCTGCCGATCTCTTCCAACACTTTAAAGAGCGCAGAAGCACGAGAGTCATCGAAGGTCATGAGGAGGTCATCCAGGATAAGCGGAATGGCTTGATGATTCTCCAGATGGAGATCAATGGCAGCAAGACGGAGGGCCAGGTAGAGCTGGTCCGCGGTACCCTCCGAGAGACTACGAGCCTCAACCTCACCACGCCCATCTCGGCGAATTGCCACGAGCTTTGGCTGATCCTTTTCGTCTAGCTGCGCTGCAACCCTTTCGAAAGCCCCATCGGTAAGCGTTTGGAAAAAACGGGAGGTTTTTTCGATCATGGGACCCTGAGCTTTCTGGCGATAGTCCTCGACCTGCTGCTTCAGAAAGTCGATGGCATAGTGCAGCCGGGTGAAGCGTTCGGCGTCTGAGACGATGGTCGCGAGAGCATCTTCGGCAGCCTGCTTTTGCGCAGCGGCAGCATCACTGGCGCGGAGGAGTTCACACTCCCTGGCGAGCAATTCATCGCGAGCAGCCTTGGCTTCATCCCGCTGTTGCTGGAGGTCGTCCTCCGCTTCATCCAGGGTGATTTTTTCCTCCTGGAGAGCAGAGCGGTCCTGCGACTTTAGCTGGTCAATGAATTCCTCCAACGGCTGAGACTCGGCAAAGTCGCGGAGGGTTTCGGATTGCTGTGCGATGCGATCAAGCAGGTCTCGGTGTTTTTCGATTCGCAGGATGGCCTCTTCCAAAAACTCCGGAGAAGCGACTCCGGCCTGCTTCACAAATTCCTCCAAGCGGCTGGCATGGCTCTGATGGTCCAGCTCGATTTCGGGAAGCTCTTCGCGCAGTTTCTCCAGTCGCTGACGGCGAGCCTGCGTCACGCTCTCCTGCTCACGCGCTTCCTGATAAATTTTCCAAAGAGCGCCCTCCGAAACCTCGGCCTTCATCTCTTTCGCGAGAGCTTGGAGGGAGGATTCGAATTTTTCGACAGCCTTTTTCTCGCGGTCGAGTTCCCCCGCAGCCTGCGTCAGCTTGCGGGCGGTCTCATGCGCGGCGACCCGCTGACCGGCTGACTCCACAGCATTTTCCGGAAGCTCCAGACCCTCAATCACGGCCTCCCAAGACTTCCGAGCTTCAGTGAGATCACTTTCCAGGCTCTTCAATTCCACCTTGAGCTGCGCCTGCTTCACCTCGTTAGTAGCGAATTGCTTTTGTAGGCTCAGCTGCCGCCCCTGTTCTTGCGTCGCTTTTTTCAGCGAACTCTTCAGCGACTGATGGAACTTAGCAAAGGCGACATCCTGCCCCTCCGTAAAGGCCTCCCGCTTCTCATTGATGGCCACGATTTCGACTTCCTGAGCGGCAATCTCCGTGATCATCTCGCAGAGCTCCTCCCACCCATCTCGCCACTCCAGCAGGGCGGTGGGAGTCTGGACTGGGACGGGAATCTCATTGCAGGTTTCCGCCCATTTCTTACCCAGGCTCTCCTGCTCGCTAGTGACGGATTTGAGGTCGGATTGCAGGTTCCCTTGCTTCGCCTCCAGCTGGGCAATACGG
>CALBVA010000170.1 GCA_937969125.1 uncultured Verrucomicrobiales bacterium
GGAGATAAAATTGACCAAATCCGAACACTTCGCGCCATCGTCCGCAAGTTGCTTAAGCGCATCGCGATCCACCACGGGAGGAAATTGACTGTCCTCGTAATATGGGAAGTGGCCGGAGGTTTTGTAGAGGTCCAGCTTGCCAATATGCGGAGTGAAGACCTGGAAGTAGCCCTGCTTATCGAGTTCCTCCGTAATGAAGTCCTGCAGCTGGCGGCGAATGATCCCCCCTTTCGGCTTCCAGAGCGGAAGCCCCTGCCCCACCGACTCATCGAAGGTAAACAGATTCATCTCCTTACCAAGACGACGGTGGTCGCGCTTCTTCGCTTCCTCGAGCCGCTCGAGGTGTTCATCGAGCATGGTCTTGTTCTTGAAACAAGTTCCGTAAATCCTCTGGAGGGACTGCTTGTCCTTGTCGCCCTTGTAGAAGGCGCTGGCGACGGACATCAGCTTGTAAGCCTTGCAATTTCCGGTGCGTCCCACGTGCGGGCCGGCGCAAAGGTCCCAGAAGTCGCCGTTTTTGAAGATGGAGATCTCTTCATCCTCGGGGATGTCATTGAGAAGATCGACCTTGAAGACGGACTCGACATCACGCTCAGCCACCGAGGCCAGCCGACCAGATTTAGCCATCGCCATCGCCTCGTCACGACTGACCACCATCCTCTCGAAGGAGTCATTAGCCTTCACCACCTTCTTCGTCTCGGCCTCGATCTGCTCGAAGTCCGAAGGCGTGATGCGGTGCTTCAGATCGACGTCATAATAAAAGCCACCCTCAACCGGCGGACCGGCCGCAAACTGAGCATCCGGCCAGATTCGTGAAATCGCAGTCGCGAGCACGTGGGCACAGGAGTGGCGCAAGCGTTCCAGATCAGACATCTGGTGGCGCTCTTCGAGGGTCTTGCGGTCTTTTTCGTCGGCCATGTTCGCACGCTGTTAATCATCACCCCGTGGGATTTGCAAGGCCGATGCGGACCCAAGGAAGACCCGCGGAACCCAATCATCAGGAATCAGAGAAAATCTTCATCAATCTGTGTTCAAAATTCCAGATCTGGAGCCTACTCGAAGTGCTTCACGATCGCTTCTACCAGACCGGGAATATTGTGATCCACCGCTTCGGCAGCGGGCTTTCGGCCGTTGGCTTCAAGAGTTTTGCTGGTGACCGGGCCGATGCTGGCGGCTTCGCAGCCTTCCGGCCAATCGATGCCCATTTCGAAAAAGTTTTCGACCGTGGAGCCACTGGTGAAGGTGATGAGGTCCGCTCCTTCTTCGCGAAGTTGCTTCGCCGCTCCGGTCGGGTCCTCGGTCTCGGGGACGGTGCGGTAGGCGAGGCAGGAATCGACAATCGCGCCCATCGCCATAAGTCCGTCATAGATGACGTTCCGGGTCTCCTCGGCTTTTATCCAGAGGATTTTCTGATGCTCAATGCTTTCATTTTTGAAGGCTTCAATGAGGCCCTCGGCGACAAATTTCTGCGGCAGGAGATCGACCGCAAAGCGGTATTCGCGGATCTTGGCCTCAGTGCTCGGCCCAATGGCGGCAATGCGACAACCGCCAAGACTGCGCGCGTCCTCGTAGGTCGCGTAAAAGGCATCGAAGAATTTTTCCACTCCATTCGGGCTGGTAAAGACGAGCCAATCGTAGGTGTGCGAATCCGAAACCATCTGGGCGAATTCCACTTTATCCTGCGGATGCTCGATACGGATCGTGGGCAGTTCAATGACGTCCGCTCCCAGTTGATGGAGCTGCTTACTCAGAGCTCCGGCCTGCTCGCGGGTCCGCGTAACCACGATGCGCTTACCGAAGAGCGGCTTCATCTCAAACCAATTAATCTTCGCTCGCTCCTTCACCACATCACCAATCACGGCGACGGCAGGTGATTTGAAGCCGGTCTTCTCCACGATATCGGGGATGGTTTCAATCGTTCCCTCAATAGTTTGGTGCTTCCCGGTAGTAGCCCAACGCGTCAGAGCCATCGGCGTCTGCGCGCTCGCGCCACCCTTAATGAATTCCTCACAAATTCCACGAATCCGCGAGACGCCCATCACGAAAACCTTAGTTCCGGGTGTCTTGGCGAGCTGGTCAAAATCAAGTGAGGTCTCCCCTTTCGTCGGGTCCTCGTGGCCAGTGAAAATGGTGAGCTGCGAGCAATGATCGCGATGAGTCACCGGGATGCCCGCGTAGGCTGGACCGGCGATGGTGGAGGAAATCCCCGGAACAATTTCGAAAGGCACTCCGGCTTCGGCTAATTCCGCCGCTTCCTCGCCACCGCGCCCGAAGATCATGGGATCGCCCCCCTTCAAGCGAGTGACCACTTTTCCCTGTAGAGTCTTTTCGACAATGATCGCGTTAATTTGATCCTGCGGAATGGCATGATCGGCTGCACGTTTCCCAGCAAAGATCAATTCGCAACCCTTCTTCGCCCAGCCCACCAACTCGGCGCTGGAGAGAGCATCATAGACAAGAACATCACAGATCTCGATGCATTCCTTGGCTTTCAGGGTGACGAGGCCAACATCGCCCGGCCCGGCCCCGACAAGATAACAGATTCCTTGCTCATGATCGATTATTTGAGGTTTTCGAAAAGTTGCCGTGCCACTTCCAAGGGCACCACTCAGCTGGCCCGCGATTTTTGCGGATGCTTGTGCGCGTTGTCCTCCGGATAGACCCGCGCTCCCATTTCGAGGTGTTCCCCCTCAAGGGTGGACCAAACTCCGATGGGCGTGGAGCATCCGGCGTCCATGAGTCGGAGAAATTCCCGCTCGGCGGAAACTTGATGCCAGGTTGGTTCGTGATTCAGAGCATCAATAAGCGCACCCGTTTCAGTGTCGCCCTTCCGGATTTCCAAACCGACCGCGCCCTGCCCGGCGGCAGGGAAAAAATTACGCTCCGGCAGACAGTCCACGAAAACCGGATGGCGCTGGATTTCAAACATTCCTTCTAGCTGATACCCGAGTCTCATCAGCCCCGCCTCGGCAAGGATGATGCCATCGTAGTCAGTATCCATGGCAGCTTTCTCGACCCGAGTCGGAACATTCCCGCGCAGATCGATGACCTTAATTCCCGGCTTCAAGTGAGTGAGCTGACGCGCCCGGCGCACCGAGCTGGTGCCGACCCGCGACCCCTTCCCAACTTCGCTCCAGGGCATTTTCCCCACCCAGACATCGCGCACCGGGGCGCGCTCCAGGACAGCGTGGAGTTGGAATGGCTCCTCTAACACAGTGGGCAGATCCTTCAGAGAGTGCACCGCGACATCGATCTCGTCATTTTCCAATGCCACCTCCAGCTCTTTAATAAAGACGCCTTTATCCCAGATCCCTTCGGCCTTCGCGACTTCCTTCAGAGCGACATCCGTCCGCCGGTCGCCGGTTGTCTTGATGATCACCCGCTCCACCTCCAAGTCCGGGAAGGCGGCGGCGAGCGCGGCTTCCGTCATCTCCGCCTGCTTCAGCGCGAGGGCGCTTCCGCGCGTTCCGATTCGTAGAGTCTTCATGGGTCGATTGATGAGGAGTCAGGTTTGAGCGAAGTTTCTGTTCCCGGCAGGTGGGCCTTATCGATCTCCTCGCGGATGATTTCCTCGCACACTAAGAGCTGTTCCTGTCGACGTTTCCTCGCCTGATCCGCCATCTCTTGCAAGGTATCAATGTCGTAAAGGTAAACCTCCTCGATCTCGCCGACCTTCGGATCGATGTCCCGAGGAACGGCAATATCGATCATGATGAGCGGGCGGAATTTCCGCTTCCGCCGCACCGCCTCGACGTGTCCCGGCTTCACCACGAAGTGCGGTGCACCAGTGGCGGCGATGACGACATCCAGATGGGTCAATTCCTCCTCCCAACCGGCGAACGGAACGGCGCGCCCCTTAATCTCAGCCGCCAGGTCGACCGCTTTATCAAAGGAGCGATTGGTCACCATTACGGAAGTCGCGCCTCGAGACTGCAGTGCCTGCGCGGTTTTGCGGCTCATCTCCCCCGCCCCGATGACCATGACCGAGCTCCCTTTGAGCTGACCAAAGACCTTCTCCGCCAGCTCCACGGAGGCCCCGGCCACCGAGGTCGCTCCTTCCTGGATTTTGGTATTGGTGCGGACCTTTTTCCCGACGCCAAAAGCGCGCTGGAAGAGCTTGTTCAGGATGCCCTTGGTCGCGCCGCGATTGAGTGAGCGTTGGTAAGCCTTTTTCACCTGACCGAAGATCTCGGTCTCGCCCAGAACCATGGAATTCATCCCGCTGGCGACGCGGCAGAGGTGCTCCGCAGCCTCCCGTGATTCGTGATGATAAAAGACGCCATTCCGCGAGCCCGCAAAACCGCGCTGCTCGCAGACCCAGTCCTCCAATCCGTTCACACCATCGCCATTCACCACGGCGTAATATTCGGTACGGTTGCAGGTAGATAAGACGACCCCCTCGGTGATTTCGGGAGCGGAAAGGAGCATCTCGGTCTCGCGGTCCAGCCCGGCCTCGGACAGGGCGAAGCACTCCCGCACCTCGACCGGAGCGGTTTCGTGGTTGAGGCCGAGGCAGACGAGTTTCATCACAGTTTAGCGAAGACCAGAAGGGAGAGGACGAAGAGCGAGGTCACGCCCCAGGCCAATTGCTTCCCGGGAAGACCGCGCACGAAGTAAACACCCAGTAGAACCGCATAAAGAACCCAGGTCACGGTGGCTACCATGAGGTGCACATTGAAAGATCCTGACTTCATGAGGAGGCCGGTGATCACTCCGACGGTGAGGACAAGCCAGCCAACCAGAGTGATGCGGGCCATCGCCTTGACCAATCGATGCACCGAAGGCAGGCCCTGCATGAGGGTGCCCTCCAGTTGCCGGTGTTTCAGGCGATAATTCAGGATAAAGAACATCACACCTGCCACCGCAGCGAGGGCGAGTGCTCCGTAGGATAAGACGGAGAAGGCAGCGTGAGCTTCCACCCAGGGATCGACCGTGGTCACTCGCGTGAATCCGCGATCAAAGGCACCCGGGACAAGGGCGATGCCTTGCAAGAGGACCACAAAAGGCGCGGTAAAAACGCCCAGCAGAGAGAGGCGGTAGGTGGACCCGGTGACGAGGTAGAACAGGGTGAGCGACCAGGAAAGAAAGAGGCAGATCTCACCAACATCTCCGAGGGGGCATTTCCCGCGCAGCTCGCCACGCCATCCGAGGGCCATGAGTTGGCAGCAGAAGGCTCCGGTCATGAACCAGAATGCGGAGCGGCCGCCGCTTTCAGCTTTCATCTCCCGCCACCCTAAAACGGCGCCCGCTGCTGCGAGTGCCGTTGACAGGACGAGCCACCAAATCTCCATGCCCATGTAACTGGCCTCGCCCGCCTCACCTTTCAAGTGCGAAGAACGAGGGATCGACATTCCGCATCATACAATTTGCACGATCACCCGGCGTGGCGTTGCCAACCCGCCCTTCAGGCTTTATGGAGAGGCCTGTGACGATCAGCGAAAAACAGCAGGAACTTCTGGAGGAACTGGAACTCTTTCAGGACTGGACCGAGCGATATGAGTATGTCATCGGCCTCGGAAAGAAGCTCGCCCCCATGGATCCGGCCCTCCAAACAGAAGACCGCCTCATCAAGGGCTGCCAATCTCAGGTCTGGCTGGAGTCGGAAGTCGAGGATGGGAAAATGAACTACCTTGCCGATTCCGATTCGGTGATTACGAAGGGAATGATTGCCCTCTTCGTGAGAGTGCTGAGCGGTGAAACTCCAGAAGACGTGCTCCGCGCGGATCTTTCCTTCATCGAAAAAACCGGCCTCAAGGAGCACCTCGCCCCAACCCGTGCGAATGCCCTGAACCTAATGGCGGCGGAGATGCGAAAGGGCGCTCTGGAGGCCACGCAGGCTTCAAGCTAAACGATGAATCTCACTCTGGGAGATAGCGAAATCACCCTCCTCCCGGGCCGGGCGCTCTTCCTCCCGCGCTCCGCCACGCTGGTGGTGGCGGACATTCACCTCGGCAAATCCGCGACCTTTCGCACCCGCGGCCTGCCGGTGCCGGAAGGCAGCACTGCCGCAGATCTCGCAAGACTCACCGACCTGGTGCAGAAGAGCGGTGCGGAGAGCATCGTGATCGCCGGCGACCTAGTGCATGCCGCCGATGGACTGCGCGAAGCAGTGCGGGAGGAGTTCGACACCTGGCTTCGCGAAATCGGGATTAAGGTGACCTTAACCGAGGGAAATCACGATAGCCGGGCGCACATGGAACGGTGCAAATTCGCCCTGGAAGTGGTTCCGGAGTGTGAGCGAGACGGCTTGATCATCACGCACGATCCGGCAGACCTGCCTGCCGATGCCCCGGGAATCGCGGGCCATCTGCATCCGGGGATTAAGATCAAGGAAACGGGCCGCAGCTCGATCCGCATGGGCGGTTACTTTCTCAATCAATCCCGCCACCTCGTGCTCCCGGCTTTTTCGGAATTCACGGGACTGCAGATACTGAAAATGACGGAGACCGACCGCTTCTTCGCCGAAGTCGGCGGGCGGGTGCGAGAAATTCCTGCGGCGATGTTTTAGGTCCGATGAACGCGGTGCGGGCAGGCCGGTGGACGGATGTCCGAGCCGGCGAGGTAGGCGGGCCAATCGTCCAATTTCAGAGCATCGCGGGGGTTTTTACGATCGATGATGCGCTGCTTTCGTTCGGTCTCGGAGCAGGTGACGAAGATGATTTCGACTTCAGTCTGGAAGCGCTCTTCCAACTCCTCCTTCCACTCCGGGTTCCGAATTTCGCCGGTGAGCGGACCGACAATAACGACCTCGGTGTGGGAAAGATTTTCTGCAGCAGTCTGCCAGAGGCACTCGTAAACGGGCGTTCGGAAGGCTCTACGATAGACGGCAGAATCTCGGTCCGCAGGATCCTTACCGCTCATCTGCATTCCCGCACGGACCACCGGCTCGGTCACGGTGTCACTATCGAGAAGGCAGGCTTTCCTCTCCGCCGCGAGCTGGCGTCCGTAGGTCGACTTCCCCACCCCGGCCGGACCGCAAATGATGTGCAGGGTGTGCATGGGTCGTCTTAGTAATCTTTTTTACCCTTCTTTCCACCGTCGGCGAGGAAACTCATGATGGTCTCTCGGGCGTGAGCCTTTCCTTTCGCAGGATCGTAGGCTTCTTTGCTCTCCAAGATCTTCGCGGCGTAGCCGAAGTGGTGCTGGTAGAGCTTCTGATCATCGACCTTCGATTTGAGGGTGAAGCGGTCCTGTTTTTTGTAAATTTCTTCCCAGACTGCGCGGACTTCCTGCCAATAAGGACCGACTTTTTTCCACTCCTCATCGGCCCTGGTGAGACTCGGGGCGCTAATGCGTTCGTAGCGATTTACCCCAAGTTCACGACCGACAATTTTACCTTGGTCACCGGATTGGGAGAGCTTGTCATTCTGCTGCGTGTGCACCCATCCGGTCGGGGTGATGGTGATTTCATGGGTGCCTTGCAAGATGTTGTAGTCATCCCGGACGGAGAACTCACGACGTGGAAGGGGGCGCCAGCAGGCCTCACTGCGCCAGACCGAAACTCCTCCCTGATGGACCCATTGACCAACAACCTCGTAGCGTGGGGAGTCATCGACCTGATAGACGGCCTGAGTCCACTTCCCCTTCACCGAAGCGGAATTCCGAGTCTCACGCGCCCAAGTGGAATCACCGCGATAGGTGTGCAGATCGGTGTCTTCATAGCGCCAATCCTGCCGCCAGTGCTTCATCGTCATGGGGCCGAGTTCATTGCCCTCCTTATCCTTAAAATACATCACGAGGGTGTGCTGCAGGCTGATGAAGCGATCCTCCAGCGCGATGACCTTCACATGCTCGGTGCCCCAGGAGAAGTAGGGCTTCGGTGGGGTGTAGCCTTCCGAGAAACCCATGGTTTCGACGAAGTCAAAGCTGACCCGATAGTCCCCTTCCATCGCGATGATGGCCTGGGTATCCTTCACATAGGAGGATGAGGCCGGTTCCTGCAGGCGTTTCCAGGCGAGCGAGCTTTCCCGATCCAGGGTGACCTCGGTCCCCTTCGTAGTCCCACCACGAGGCTGCATCTCGGCGACCTCGGTAAAGGGCCAGGCGAAAACGTGGCCGCGGACCACCTTTTGATCCTTCTCTTCAGCGGAGGCAGAGAAGGTGGCGGCGAGGAGAAGAGGAAGGAGTCGTTTCATGAGGATAGTTTTTCCGTATACTGGAAGATTGCAAATGAAAGGAAGTCTTTCACTCGCTCCAATCGATCCAAGTGCCGTCGGTGATAACCTCGCCCAGAATGGGTACGGGGCAGAGTTCCTCCAGGATCATGCGATTCGTGGTGACGGCGACATCCCTCTCAGCCTGAAGGTGATTAAGAATAACGCCCAGACAGGTCAGTCCACTCGCCTGAATGGCCTTCACCGTGAGGAGGGTGTGATTGATCGCTCCGAGCCAATTTGCCGCAACTACGATGACCGGCAGGCCAAGCTCTTTGGCAAAATCTGGAATACCGAAGCCCTCACCCAGCGGAACCTCCCAACCTCCGGCACCTTCGACGAGGATGAAGTCAGAGAAACTTCTCACTTCGTTCACCTGCGCGACCATGTCAGCGAGGACGAGAGGCTCTCCCTCAATACGACCTGCGGTGAGCGGCGCGACGGGCGTCTTGAACCAACGGGGATTAATGGTATCGACATCAAGCACCTTCCCACCGGCCTCGTGGAGCCGTTCGGCATCGCCGCGGTCGCCGCTGCAGACCGGCTTCAGGCCGACGGCTTTCACACCACTTTCAAGGAGCTCCTCAAGGATGAGTGCAGAGATCCAGGTCTTGCCGATACCGGTGTCCGTTCCGGCAATGAAGACGCCGGGGTAATCAGTCAGATTCATGGCGAAGTGCTACCGCTCTCCGGCTCCGTAATGAAAGGATTATCACCACTGAGGTGGAGATTAATAAGATACCAGACGGCGACAGCCAAGGCGAGGGCGGCGAGTTTGCTCGCCCAGTTTCTAGTAATCCATCTCTTCAATGTTCTGCCCATGAGATAAGAATAGGTCGTTAAGTTTTTCGCGAAAATCAGCTTCGGAGAGGTTCCGGGAGATCTTGCCATCAACAAGGATGGAGATGCTTCCGGTCTCTTCACTGACGACGATGGCGACGGCATCGGACTCCTCGCTGACGCCAAATCCCGCGCGATGACGGAGGCCGAGTGAGCGGTCTGAGATCTGTTTTTGGCTGACGGGGAAAATGCAGGCAGCCGCTGCGATCTTCTCCTTTTTCAAGATAACCCCACCATCGTGGAGGGCGGTCTTGGGATGAAAGATGGTGACAAGAAGTTCGACCGATAGCTGCGAATCCATGATGACTCCGGTGGATTCGAAGTCCTCTAGGCTGATACTCCGCTCCATTGCGAAGAGGGCGCCGAAGCGTTTATTCGAGAGCTTCACTACGGCATCCGCAAGGGTCTCCAGAAAGACCTTCTGCTGGCTGGTGGTGAAGGAGAAAAACTTCGTGCTACCGAGACGGGCGAGGCCGTTTCGTAATTCCGGCTGGAAGATAATGAGCAGGGCGAAGGCCAGGACGGCGGCGGCGCTTTTAATGATCCACTCGATGACCTGAAGCTCCAGCACCCGGGAAGCAAAGGTGAGAGCAAGGACCATCACGGCCAAGCCGACAAGAATTCGCGCGCCGCGAGTGGCACGAAAGACGCGGAATATCTGGTAGATGAGAATCCAGAGCACAAGGATCTCAGCGCCAGCGCGCCAATGCTCCCTGAACAGTTCTTCGAAATTCATTGAGGGTGGGATTGGTCCGATTAGCGGCGGCCCTTGATCTGTTTCGCGACGTTCGGAGTGACGTTAAAGTTGAGCGTTCCGGAGGCCTTGGGCTTCGTGCCATCATCGACCTGATATTCCGCAATCTTGATCGGCTTCACACCCTTCACCTCGGACATAAGATATACGCGGATAGTGATGGGAGACTTTGGATCACCGCCGGGGATGTCCTTGATGGAATACTGCAGCTGATTCGCGCCATCGCGTGCGCCGCCAATGATGACCTCGGCCCGTTTGGTATTTTGGAAAAGATGCTTCGAGATCCGGTTAACGGAGACATTAACCTCGCGCCCGGGGCAGAAAACGTAGGTCTTCGCGATGTATTTCACAGGGCCGCGAAGCTGGAGCGGCTTGGGCGGGACCTTTCCGTCGGGATGGAAGTCAGCACTGTCGAAGAATTTGTAGTCTCCGGCCTTGAGCTGTTTTTTGACATCCGGAAGAAGGTCCAATTTCACAAACTCCCCACTGTGGTATTTCCAACTACCTCCCTCATTAAGGTATGAGACAACAAAGACGTTCTCGGTCGGGGTTCCGCCGACGCCAAAGTCGACCTTGCCGAAATAGATCGCCTTCGCGGTGCGACCTTTCTGCCGGACACGGGTAGCCTTGAGCGAATTAATATCGGGCGGGGCGATGGGTGAGGAGAAGACTGCGTCCGGGAAGCGGAGGCGTTCACTCCATAGACGGTTGCGGACATTGATCTGGCGGACAGAGGAGGTGTAGGCCTTCCAGAGGCTGGAGTTCTTGTTCACCATGGCATGCCGCCAGTTCAGGTAAACCTGACGGAGGTTCGCGACGGTCTGCGCATCCTTATTCTGTTGAGCCGTAAGGGGGAGAATCATCGGGATCAGGGCGAGGGCCAAAATGATGCGTTTCATGGAGAAACTATGGACAATTGACCCCGCATTTGGAAAAGCTTTTCTCAGCCAAGGCTTCGCGCGCTGCTTAAAAGAGCTCCGCACTGGCCCGACAGGCTCCGCAGACGCGTATGAACTCCCTCCCCAAGTCGCTCATGATCGGCGAAACCCGCAACCAGGAACTCCTGGCTGCGGCGACAACCTACGTCTATAACCAGACCGAACAGGGTGATCTCCACGCGCACTTTTTCTTCCCGCCGGAGTTCAACTACCAGACCGACCGCTGCCCGGCGGTGGTTTTTTTCCACGGCGGGCTTTGGGACATTTCGGCTGCCACGCAGTTCATCCCCCACTGTCACCACTTTGCCTCGCGGGGGATGATTGCCATCACGGTGGAATACCGGAACAAAGCCAAAATGAACGGCACCCCTGAAGATGCCATGGTGGATGCGAAGTCCGCGCTCTCATTCTTCAAACTCCACTCCGAAAGCCTGGGAATCGATGCCACCCGCATCGTCGCCGTCGGCGCCAGTGCCGGAGGTAATGCCGCCCTCGCTGCGGCTCTACACCCGCACTCCGAGGAAACCCTCCCCTCCCCCCGTCCGAAGGCGCTCATTCTCTTCGGACCAATTTCAGACACCACTCCGAAGGGCGTCGGAAACGAGCTCTTCACCTCTCCGAAGAACGGAAAGCTCCTCAGTCCCTCAACCCACCTTCCACAGAAAGACCTTCCTCCCTGCCTCATCTTCCACGGCAAGGCGGACCGGGTGGTACCCTACGAATTCTCCGAAAAGTTCGCAAAACGTTACCGCCGCAAACGAAACAAATGCGAACTCATGGAGTTCGAAAATGCCGGACACACTTTTTTCAACTTTAATTCCGACGAGCGAAATTACGAGCTGACCCTCCGAGCTGCAGATCACTTCCTCGTGGAGCAAGGCATCATTCCACCGGATCCTCACGCGGATCTTCTGCAATAATCGCCACCAGCTTAAAGCGGTTTCACCAAAGA
>CALBVA010000171.1 GCA_937969125.1 uncultured Verrucomicrobiales bacterium
GATGCTCCGCTGGATGAGTCCAATATCGGCAAATTCCTCAAAGTGCTGGATGCTTTCATCGATCAGAGTCAGTTCATCATCGTGACCCACTCAAAACGCACCATGGAACGTGCCGATGTTATGTATGGCGTGACCATGGAGGAATTCGGCGTCTCAAAGCCGGTCGGCATGCGCCTCACCACCGAGTCCGACAAAACCGACGGTCCAAAATCCGCCGCCCAAAAAGCCGCGCTGAAGCTGGACGCATAGAAGCTGGGGGAGGGGGTGGCTCTACGCCCCTTGGTTACGAGCAAGGTGATCCATCTTCACCGATTGGGAGCAGGAACCGATCCTTCCGAATTCTTCACGCTCACTTCATCAACTCTTCACTTAGTCGGTGAAGAGTCGGGGGCATGAGGATTTCTCACGCCCTACTCACTCTCTTCATCGGGACTCTCTCAAGTCCATCCATTTTCGCCGAGCTCACTGATGCGAAGGTCACCTTGCCCTATTCCGAAGTTCGCGATCTGTTGGCGAAGGTCCGCGCTGACAAGACGCGGGATAAGAAGCCAGCTCCTCCGGTTTCCGCAATCCTCTCTCGCGCCGAATATACCCTCACTCCGCTGGCGGACGGGCATGCTTTGGGGCGGGTCATCTTGACGATACACAGCTTGACCGACGCATGGCAGAACCTCTCCGTGCTCGATCCGCAGCTCACCATTATGAAGGTCGATCCTGCGGATATGGTAATTGTTCAAGAAGAAGATTGGTTCTCGATTTTGCTCAATAAAGAAGGATCTCAGACAGTCACCATCGACTTCCTGATCCCGGGTAGCAGCAGTGACCTCTTCCAGTTTAAAGCCGCTCCGGCGACTTCTGCAAATCTGATCCTAACAGGAGATCAAGCATCTGCGATCAGTCTTGCGGGTCTCTTCGAAGACCCCGAAAACCCGGGCAGATTCCACCTTGCCGGTGGGGGCGGCTTAATCACGGCAAATCTCCGAGAGACGAAGAAAGCTCCTGCTGAAGAAGAGACAAGTATGTGGTCTGCCACGACCGAATCATTGGTGAAAGTCGAGGAAGAGAGTCTGCTTGTTCGCTCCCGGATCCAGCTGCTCACCCGGGATGAGAGACCCGGTCGCTTGGCCGAGATCTATTTACCAAGACTCGCCCGTTTGGCTTCGGTGACTTCCACAGGTCTAGGGAGTCATCGCCTCACTTCCGTCCCAGATTCAGCGCAGCAATTGATCAAACTCCGCTGGGAGAGTGGTGGCGTTTCCAGTCGGCAGGTCGAGCTTCTCTACAGGCTCCCGCGCCCTCTTGGGAGGGGCTCTTGGACCCTTGACTTGCCCACTGTTGCGTCCGGTCTTGAGGTTAAGGGCTCCGTCGTAGTGATCCCGCCGGATGACCTGGAACTCAGTCTGCCTGCAGACCAAGTCCTCGACCAACAACTCCCGGCTTGGATAAAGTCGCACGTTGGTGGAGCGACGACCCTCGTTGCAGATCTCAGAGATCAACCTCGCTTGGCCCTGAAGGCTACTCCGAAGAAGCGACTACAAGCCGCCCTTCTTACGATTAGCGAGAGCAAGTTTGAGACAGAAATAGTGTCCAGCGGCGAGAGTCTGACCAATTGCACCTTAATCATCACCTATGAGGATGGTGCTGCCTGGAATTTCTCACTGCCAAAGAACGCGACTCTTCTCGGCTGCCACCTCGATGAAGTCTCCACCAGTCCGATTCTCCGTGCCGATGGTGGGCTTCAGCTGCCGCTCCGGAATGCTGATGGCAAGTCCGAGGTGAAGCTCTCCTACACCCTTAAGACTAGGCCTTTCGATCCAGTCGAGGGTAGCACTAGCTTCCTTCTGCTCCAGACCGATGCCTTCAGTCACTCGCAGAGCTGGGCCATCAAACTCCCCACTGACTATGAAGCCACCGCCGTCGAGGGAAATGTGGCCTTCCATCCCACACCGCCGGATCGGAAACGGCTCTACCTCCGTAAGAATCTCTCCCAAGGCGAAACGCCCACAGCCCAGATCTATTACCGCAAGACATCACTGAATCGCTAATTCTCAACGTTCCTCATCTCATGAATTCTACACCGCTCACCATTCCGCGTCTTCTAGCTATTGTCGGTATTTTCCTCTGCACCACCTTGGCGTGGTTTGTTCTTGGTACGGCTACTCTCGTACGTTCGGAGAATTCCTCACGAACCCTCGGTGAATCTGTCCAAAACGGCTGGGGTGCACCCCAGAATCAGCTGCAGCCGGAGGCTTGGTATCTCTCGCCCACCGGTGCTAAGGGTCGCATGGCGATCCAGCCCGCGCAGTCGGATATCCAGGTCTCCTTGAAATATAATCCCAAGAAGCGGGGCTTGGTGTGGTACCGCACTTACGATGTCGATTTTCACGCGAGCTACCTCATTCCCAATCCCACCCCGATTGCACAGACTATCTACGTTCGTTTCCCGCTGTCCTCCGCGAACGACAGTTATCAAGATTTTTCCTTCACCCTCGGCGAGCAATCGACAGACAATCAAATCCCGCGAGATGGAGCGATCACCCAGGCCGTCACTATCCCGGCAGGCGGCAGTGTTCCGTTGCAGGTGTCTTACCAAACCCGTGGGCTCGATGGCTGGAGCTATCAACTTGGGGAGGTGCCCCGCATCCGCAATTTCAAGCTCTCTCTGGAAACCGACTTCGGTGAGATTGATTTCCCGGTAAACACCGGCTCACCTAGTGAACGCGAAACGACTACGGAAGGCGGCTGGAACTTCCTTTGGGACTATCCGGATGTCATTAACCCGCAATCAATCGGCATGGCGATGCCCAAGGCGCTCAATGCCGGGCCGGTTGCCAGCCGAGTCAGCTTTTTTGCTCCGGTCTCGTTGCTCTTCTTTTTCGCAGTGCTTCTTATTCTTGGAAGTGTCCGCGGCATCCAGCTTCACCCAATGAACTACTTCTTTATCGCAGCTGGCTTCTTTGCTTTTCAGCTCATCTTCGCCTACCTCGTCGATCTTCTTCCACTACTCCCGTCGTTCTGCATTGCCGCGACCGTCTCCGTGGTTTTGGTCATCGGCTACCTGCGCGCAGTCGGTGGCAAGCCTCTCGTTAGAATCGCGCTCCCGGCTCAGCTCGCTTACCTCGTGCTCTTTAGCTACAGCTTCTTCTTCGATGGACTCAGCGGCATCACCATCACAATCGGAGCCGTCGCAACCCTCGCCATCCTCATGATGACCACCGCCAAGACCGACTGG
>CALBVA010000172.1 GCA_937969125.1 uncultured Verrucomicrobiales bacterium
TGAGCCGAGAAGAGCGCTGGATGGCTCGGGAACGGCGGCAAAATCACCATTGACCTGGATGCCATAGGTTTCACTTGGCACCAGTTCAAGATCGAAGCTGCCCGCATTGCTTTCGGAATTAAAGGCCGCTAGGGTAAAGACTACCGAATCTCCATCCTCAAGGGTGGGAACCGAAGTCAAATCCACTCCTAAGAAATTCACCCCAGCAGTGCTATCGCTGTAATCATGAGTCTGCACACTGATACCAGTTGCTCCATTCACGGAGACTTGAACATCAAAGTCATCGGGGCCTGTTCCGGATCGGTCTACGCGGAAATTTATCGTCGTGAGACCAAGAGTCATTCCGGGCGAATTCACATCAAATCCCCAAGTCCAAAAATCATCTGCTGCCACCGCAGACGCAAAATCGGTGCTCGTAGTATCCCATCCTGTGAAATTGAAGGTCGAGAAATTTTGGACATTCAAGCCGCTTCCTGCGTTAAGATTATCAGGAGAGACACCAGGATCGGAAACTGAGGCTGCAAGAGAAGTTGTGTTGCCAGCCGTTCCATATTCAACGATCACGGCAGCATGGGCCGAGGCAAAAGATAAGCCTACTAGGAGTAACTTTGAAGAGAATTTTATCTGGGGAACATTCATAACAAGAAATAATTTGAGCATTTTGAATGCCAGAACACCAGCTTTTTACACGTGACGATATCGCCACCTTTGTTTGGTAAATGAGCTAAGGAACGATTTGATTCGTTCTTCAAGATTCTTTCTCACTGGGTGTTTTCTATGCGCGAGTGGGATCGTCCATTTCCAAGACTTCATTGAGCCAGGTCAGGAGGGCTGGATGAGCCGTAAGGAGTGGGTCGATACGGAGGAGTTGATCGGCGATTTCGCGGGATTCGCGGATCAGGGAGGTATCGGCTAGGAACTCGGTAAAGCGGAGGGAGCCAAGGCCGCTTTGACGGGTGCCGAGGACTTCACCGGGACCGCGGAGGCGGAGGTCTTCTTCCGCGATTTTAAAGCCATCGATGGTTCCGGCGAGGATTTCGAGCTTCTCCAAGGCCTCCGTTGATTTGCCATCGGTGACGAGGACACAGTAGCTCTTATGCTCGCCACGTCCGATGCGTCCTCGCAGTTGGTGAAGTTGAGCGAGGCCAAAGCGCTCGGCATTGAAAATAACCATGACGTTGGCGTTCGGGACATCGACCCCGACCTCGATCACGGTGGTAGAGACCAAGACTTCCGATTTCCCATCACGGAAGCGTGTCATGACGGATTCCTTTTCCTCGGCAGGCATCTTTCCGTGGAGAAGGCCGACTTCGAAGTGCTTGAAGCGCTTTTCCCACTTGGGATGTTCTTCGGTGACAGAGGCGGCCTTGATGGACTCGCTCTCCTCGACGAGCGGATAGACGAGGTAAATCTGGCGACCTTCCTCCAACTGATCCTTGAGAAACTTCGTCATTTCACTGACTTTCGGTTTCATACGGACGCCGGAGATGATTTTCCCTCGCCCTGCCGGAAACTCGTCGAGGACGGAGACATCCAGATCACCGTAGATGGTCAGGGTGAGAGTGCGTGGGATGGGAGTGGCCGTCATCACGAGGACATCCGGCATAATCCCGCGCCTGATCAATTTCCCCCGTTGGGCCACTCCGAATTTATGCTGCTCATCGATGACAATGAGACCGAGATCATCGAAGCCGACCTTATCATAAAGAAGAGCGTGGGTGCCGATGATGATCTGTGCGTCCTCGATTTCCTCCCGTCGATCAGCGGTGGCCAAGCCGATCTTCATCCCGAGGGGCTCCAGCCATTTCGAAAAAGTGAGGTGATGCTGCTCCGCAAGAATCTGGGTCGGGGCCATGAGGGCGGCCTGGCAACCGGAATCGACGGCGAGAAGCATGGCGCACATCGCCACAAAGGTCTTGCCACTTCCGACATCTCCCTGAAGGAGCCGATTCATGGGACGCCGGACGCGCATATCGGCAATGATCTCCTTCACGCTGCGCTTCTGCGCGCCGGTGAGATCGAAAGGCAGCGATTGGTAGAATTCGGTGAGAAGAGCGGTCTTTTTCCCGAGAACGCGACCACTGAGGTCAGCGTGTCGAGCACGGCGCCAGAGGACGTGGAGTTGTTGAAGGAAGAACTCCTCCTTTGCGAAGTATCGGCGCGCGGCCTCAGTCTGGGTGAGTTCCTCGGGGAAGTGGACCTCGCGGTAGGCATCAAGCCGCGGGTAGGTGGGATCAACATCATGCAGAGGCAGGAAGCCCTCTGGCTCCGCTACATCGAGCAGTCCGAAGATCAACTCCCGCAGTTGCCGCTGGGTAATCCCGCTGATGTTTTTATAGATGGGGACGATACGCTCCAGGTGGATGCGTTGGGCCGCCGGATCATCGGAGTTCACGATCTCGAACTCGGGGTGATCGATGACGATACGTCCGGCATTGTCCTTCGGCTTTCCGTGAAGGACAACCTCCTGGCCGGTGGCGAGCACTTTATGGAGGAAGGGCATATTGAACCAGCGACAGGTGAGTCGCGAGAAGCCGCCGCCTGCATGATCCTCGATGATCGCTTCGTAGAATGCCTTTCCTCCAAAGCCCTTTCGCTGGGTATCAATCACTAGTCCACGAAGGCAGACCGGAGCGCCTCCGGCAGCGGCGGGGAAGGTATCGAAGCGGCGACGGTCCTCGTAACGTTTTGGGAACCAATCGATGAGTTCTCCGACCGTTAGAAATCCCGCGACCTTGAAGGCTTCCAGTTCCCGATTCCGGATGCCGGGGAGATTTTTCAAGGAATCTCCTGCCTTCATCGACTGCCTGTTTCCGTGTCGGAGGCACGGACATTCTGAATGCTGATCTGCACGCTCACGCGGCCGCGGAAGACATTTCGGTCTACCGTGAAGGTGAGATCCCAAGGCGGGTCCGGGAGGTTGCGCGCGCCTCCGCCGAAGAAGATGGCGTCCCGCTCTTCATATCCCTGACGGAGAAAAAGGCGGAGGTGATTATTCTTTAAGCTGCGCGGTGGCTCGGTGAGCCAGACTCCGCGAGCCATGAAGATGGGTTGCGGATTGGCGGACCCAAAGGGCTGGAGGAGCTCGTAACTCTGAAGGAAATCGAGCGAGAGATCACCGAGTTTTACCTCGGCATCGACGTAAACCTTCGGGCTGAGATCCTGGTCGACGGTGGTCTCATTGACGAACTTCACGAAGGAGTCACGGAAGCCATCGATGCTCTCCTCCCGAATGCTCAATCCCGCCGCCATGTGGTGACCGCCTCCGGCAATGAGATGTTCGCGTCCAGAGGCGATGGCTTCGACAAGGGAGATGCCCGCGATGCTGCGTCCACTGCCTTTTCCGATACCGTTCTGATCGATCGCGATGGCGAAGGCCGGTTTATGGTACATGCGCATGAGACGCGAAGCCACAATGCCCACGATTCCGGCGTGCCAATCGCGTGAGCCGACGACGATGACGGGGAGATTTTCACTCTCTTTCAGCATCGTCATGGCTTCGGCGTGCATGATCTGCTCTAGCTGTTGACGGCTGCGATTGAAGTGCTCCAACTCATCGGCTAGATCACCTGCTTCCTGTCGGCACTCGGTGGTAAGGGTGGCGAGAGCCTGTTCCGGCTGATCCATGCGACCGGCGGCATTGAGCCGGGGACCGACACGGAAACCGATGTCCGCACTGCTAAGGCGACCTTCCACTCCGGTGAGTTTCAAGAGAGCCTGGAGGCCCGGGCGCTCGGAGTGTTCGAGAAGACGAAGGCCATGCCTGACGAGGAGGCGATTCTCCTCCACCAAGGGAACGATGTCCGAGATGGTGGCGATGGCGACGAGATCGAGAACCGACTTGAGATCGAATCCCGGAACCGGGCGGTTCTTGAGAAGGGCGTGGGCGAGCTTGAAGACCACTCCGGCGGCGCAGAGGTATTCGCGGATATCGCCGGCTGCTTTGGGATTCACGAGAGCGATGCAGTCAGGCCGTCCATCCGGCCCCATCTCGTGATGATCTACGACTACGGTATCGATGCCCTTCGCGGAGAGTCCCTGAATGGCATCATTGGAAACAGTGCCACAGTCGACGGTGACGAGGAGGTCAATCTCACCGCTTTCCTGAAGGCAACGTGCGACACCTCCTTCGCTGAGTCCGTAGCCTTCCGAGCTACGACGCGGGATGAAAGAAAGCGGCGTCAGTCCGTAAGCTTCCAGGGTGCTGCGGAGGATCGCGATCGAGCTGACGCCATCGACATCGTAATCACCATAGATACAGATGCGCTCTCCGGCATCGACTGCTTTCAGAATCCGCACGACGGCGAGATCCATCTCATTGATCTCGAAGGGATCCGAGAGGGCGGCGAGACGGGGGCGCAGGAAGGTCTCCACCTCACCCTCTGCGATGCCACGCTGAGCGAGAAGGCGCCCGAGGATCTGAGGCATGTCTTCGGGAACCAGGGACTCCCAACCATCTGGTGCTTCGCGGAGAATCCACTGCACCTCTTGTTCATGTTGGCTCAAGGGATCTAAGATTCGCCTTTGAGAAACTTCACGATGTCACCAAGTTTGGGGAATTTGATCTTTCCCGCCGGGTCCGCCACCTGAAACACCACCCTCGAAGTCGTGCCGTGAGCCACGAGATTCATGAGGTAGGTTCCGGGTTTGAGAGCAGTTTTTTTAAGAGACTGATCGAGTTTTAGGGAGTCGGTATTCGTCGCGAAAATTGCGATGATATTATTTCCTCCGAGAACTGTTCCGTCCTCCTTGCATGGGGCGACATTGGCAATAAGCATCTCGACCTGCTTCTCGATCTTGATGGTCGCGTTCGCCTTCACTGGCTTTTCGATGACAGCAAAGAGGTCACCTTTCTTTTCCAATTTTGCCTCATTCCCTCCGATGGTGACTTTGAAGGGATAGAAGTTATATGGCTCCTCAGCCATGGCCCGGGCCGATGCGCCGAGGACGGCCATCAGGACCCAGAAGTGGATCACATTCAGATACGGTTTCATAAATACACTCTGGCAGGGGCGTCACAGGGCGGCAAGCGAAAGACAGAAATGAGTGAAAATCCCAATCAGCACACTCTATAAAAGGA
>CALBVA010000173.1 GCA_937969125.1 uncultured Verrucomicrobiales bacterium
AAGCTCATCGTTTACCCTAAGGGGAAAATTTTCCGACTTTACCATATTTCTGAAGATCCACTCGAGCTGAACGATCTTCTCGAAAAAGGCCGCGGTCGAAAAATTGCTCAAGAGCTGCTAGCCGATCTCAAAGAGGAAGCGAAACGGCATGGCGATGAACTTACCTACCCGGAATTTGGCGAATGACTCAATTGCCCATTCACGTCAGTCTAAGCAGCTGATACGACGCGAACGCACACCGACTTCCTCGAGGCTAAGAGGCTGTAAAGACGAAGCCCTTGAAAGAAGCCAGGGCTTTGATGTTTCGAACTTCCACACCCGTTCAAAACCAGCTTCTCGAAGGGTGTGTCACCTCAGTTTTCACGAAAATCCGTCATGCTAAAGTGACGCAGAGCCCTTTTTTGACCTCGCACTGAGACAGCAGTTCGCTTGATACCTCAACCAGACGGCATATCATGGCCGCACCATGAAATTGGTCGTCTTCTACATCACACTCCTTCTCACCGTCACGGCCTCTGCACAAAAGCGGTTGGCCCTGGTGATCGGAAACTCTGATTACGTCAGCCAGAGCGACCTGAAGAATCCAGTCAATGACGCCCGGCTGATGAAGGCGACCTTTGAGAAGCTCGGCTTTAAAGTTCACTATCACGCCAATGCCACCTCCACCCAAATGAAGGAGGGCATTCGTAAATTTCACGCGGATCTCACTCCGGGCTGTATCACCGCGATCTTCTTTTCCGGGCATGGCGCACAGGTCGATGACCGGAACTATATCCTGCCGGTCGATCTCAAGGCGCAGTTCAAATACGAGGTGAAACAGACCAGCCCCAGCCTGAAGGATCTGCTCAGTGTGATGGAAAATGCAAAGACTGGACTGAATCTCGTCTTCCTCGATTGCTGCCGCAACGTCCCGAATCTCATGACAAAAGAGCGCAGCGGAAGCCAGGGCCTCGGCGAGTTCCGCACTGAGAGTGATAGCACCCTCGTCTCCTACGCCACGAAGCACGGGATGGTCGCCTATGATGATCCCAACTCCAATAACTCCCTCTACACCGCGACTCTGTCGCGCGAGCTCTTACAACCGGGCATCGTGATCGAGGAAGCCCTCCGCCGAGTCGCCAAGACGGTGTATTTGAAAAGTGGTAAAACCCAGCGCCCCTGGATGTATGGCAATCTTCTCGATCCACTCTACCTCGTCAGTAAGACCGGGAAGCCCACCACCGTCATCACTCCTCAGGCACAGCCTCAACCTCAGCGGCCCGCGACCACGAGTTTCACCGATGTCGGAAAAGTGGTCAGCGAGCGAATCCGCAAGGCCCGTTCAACCGCACCTTCGCAGTTTTACGTCGGCCAATTCGGCGAGATCCAGGCCGCAGTGAGCCTGCAATGGCTAGATGAACTCGATGCGGTGCGCGGGTCAATCTTCCCCCTCTCCGCACAGAAGTCGCTCGACTCCGAATGGCAATTCATCGGCACGAACCGAGTGCAGGGAGAAATTGAAGTCCAGATCTATGACGGCAACAAGAAGCTCGCCACCGGATCGCTCCGCAAGGTTCGTGAAGGAGATCACCTCTTCTGGGTCGGGATGACCAGCGCGGGAGATGAGATTCGCATCAATCGTGAAATCATCCGCAAACCATCGAAAGTTTTCACCTCACGCTACTCCGGAAAGATCGGGAATTCTTCGGTGGAGGTCACCTTGAACTATGGCCGTGACCGGAGAATCACCGGTTCCTATAAGAGTCTTTCGAGTGGAAAAACCTACCAGCTTGCGGGCGACAATGCCTTCAAGGGATTTATCTACCTCGATGAATTCATCGCCGGGAATCTCAGTGCCCGCATCCTACTGGAGAAGGCGGTGGTCGCGGGAAAGGTGACTTGGCAGGGCAAGATTTTCAATCCAGATGGGCGCATCAATCCCGTTGTGATTTCCAAAAAATGACTAGCTTGGAAGTCTACGAGTCAGTCGAATCGCATAAATGAGGGGAGGGATACAGAATACCCCGAAGGAGCAGTCAATGAGTCGCCAGTAGATGGGAATCTCACGGATCGCTCCGCAGATCAAGGCGAGCGGGAAGATAAGGAGAGACGACCAGATGCCGACATGCAGAACACCTTCGTAGCGGATGGGATCGCGATACGGCAGAATGAAGAAGAGCATGATCATCAGGTGTGCGAAGGCGAGCCAATCGGTGCCGTAGCCAATGAAAGGGTAGGCTTGATAGGTGACATCAAGGCCTTCCCTAACTCTGAGAATCCAATGAGTCAGCCCCGTGTGATTGGCGGGGTTGAGGTCATCGGCGAGAAGGTTGGCGATGAAGTTCAGCTCATGAAGAAGTGGGAAGGCAGTGACACCGCTGATGAACAAGCCGAACATCACGATGATGATGGCGACCCGGATTTTTTTGAGATCGGTCATCTTTGTAATTACTGGGCCTGCGAAGCTCAGTGGCGGGAGTGCCACGGACTCCTTTCTTAGAGAGCCCCGAGGAGCTTTTCATGGATGCCTCCGAAGCCGCCATTGCTGAGGACGGCAATGACGTCTCCGCCTTGGGCTTTGGCGGCGACGTGGGTGACGATTTCTTCAACCTCACCGAGATACCAGGCTTCGCAATCGCCGCTGTTGATATCGGCGACGAGTTTGTCGGGGTCGAGACGGTCAGCTTCGGCGACTTTTTCGGGATCGGGGATGGCGGGGATGACAACGAAGTCGGCCTTCTTAAGATTCAAGGCGAGGTCATCTTGGAAGATGTTCCGGCGCGTGGTATTCGAGCGGGGCTCAAAGAGGACCCACAACTTGCGGGCGGGATATTTTTGGCGGAGGCCATCGATAGCCAAGCCAATCGCAGTCGGGTGGTGTGCGAAGTCATCAATGACGGTGACTCCATTGACCTCTCCCCTCTCCTGCTGGCGACGGGCGATGCCTTCGAAGCTGAGCAGGCCTTTACGAATTTCATCAGGAGTCAGTCCGGCAAAGATGGCGGAGCAGACGGCCATGGCGGCATTTCGCACGTTGAACTCACCGACCATTGGGATCTCATAGCGCTCACCATCGATGGTGAAGAGGCTACCAGTGGGTTGGTAATCGAGGTCATGAATACGGAGATCGCAGTGCTCGCTGAAGCCGACAGTCTTGGTCTGGCACGGGGCGTCCTTGGCGGCGAGCAGGCAGTTTTGGTCATCGCCATTGATGAGGGCGAGGCCGTTGCGCGGGACGATTTTGAGCAGTCGTGAGAAGGTGAGAATGATCTCCTCAAGGTTGTCGTAGATATCGGCGTGGTCGAACTCGATGTTATTCATCACGACGAGCTCGGGTAGGTAGTGGAGAAACTTCGACCGTTTGTCGAAGAAAGCGGTGTCGTATTCATCGCCTTCCATGACGACGAATTCGGAGTCGGTGAAGCGCGCGCCCTGTCCGAAGTTGGCGGGGATGCCCCCGATCATGAAGCCGGGTTCCTTGCCGGCAGACTCGAAGAGCCAAGCCAACATGGAACTCGTGGTGGTCTTGCCGTGAGTGCCAGAGACGACGTAGTTTCGATGGCCACGCAGGAAGTATTCCTTCAGGACCTCAGGCAGCGACATGTAGCGGAGGCGGCGATCGAGGATGGCCTCGGCTTCGTCATTCCCACGAGAGATGGCATTACCAATGACGACCGTGGTGGCGTCGGCGGGGATGTTTTCGGCGCGGTAACCTTCGATGATCTTGAGGCCCTTGCTCTCGAGGAAGGTGGACATGGGCGGGTAGACGGCCTGGTCCGATCCGGTGACCTCAAATCCTTTTTCGATCATGCCGGCGGCGACTGATCCCATGGCGGTTCCGCAGACCCCGACGAAGTGAAATTTTTCCTGACTCATGTAGTTTTAAAATTCTTAAAATCCGGGCGCAGCAACACGGCCCTGCATGCCTTCATCGAGGCGCTCCTTCAGCATGCGATCGGCGACCTCGCTGACCATCTCCTCGAGGAGATTCCGGAGGTGGCTACCTTTACAATAATCAGCCGGGGCGATGTGCTTCACGCGCCCGGCATGGGTGCAGAGCTGGTAGCATTTTCGGAAGCTGCGGCCGGTGACGTCCTTGGGATTATAGACCGCGATGCCATGGCCACCGTTCTTATTCATGACGGTGAAGCACGGGACATCAGTCGGGCCATCGCCGACGTAGATCATATTCTTAAAAGGAATGGGGCGAGATTCCGGGGGCATGTGGTCATTCACATCATCATCGGGGGCGAGCATGCCCTTATTAATGCGGAAGAGGTATTGCGTCTTCGTGGTGTGCGAGATGGTGCGCTTTGGGAAACTAATGCGGCCCAGTTCATCCTCGCCGAATTCACAGCCGAACATCGCCTTCACCTTGCTGGCGATAGAGCAACCATCAAGGAGCGCCTTGAGACCAGAAGAGACGATGTAGTGCTCGACTTTAATGCCCGCCGCTTCGTGTTCGTCGCGCAGGCAGGTCTCGCGGATTTCATCGAAGACCGTTTCCACGCCCGGGTAGTAACTCATGCCCTTCCCCAAGTCGGTGAGGTCGGCATTGGAAACATTATCCATGCCGAGGTAATCGAGCAGGCACTTCATGTAGGCGAGTTCGCCATCCCAAGAGTGCTTCTTCACGAGGAGATTGCACTTCTCCCAGAATTGCTCAGGCGCGATGCCGAACTTCGGGAAGAGGACATCGTCCTGCATATAGCTCGGGCTCAGGGTCTGATCGTAATCATAAACCAGAGCGATGGTATTCTGCGGGACGGACATGGCAGGCGCAGCATGACCTGTGGGATCGATTGTGTCAAAATCCGAGATGGACGGGTGGCTTTAGCTCCGTAGTCTCACTTACCCATGATGAAAAAGGCCCTGTTTTCTCTACTTCTCTCTCTCACTACTCCGGTGTCATTCGCGGACACCGTCACTCATAAGATCGCGGCGGGAGACCGCTTCATGATCAGCCCGGAACTATGGAGTAATCCCATGGAAGACTGGCGCGCCGGCAAAGGCTGGATGTTTAATACCCACTCCGGCGGCGACCGGAATGTGGTGTCATTGACCTCCTTCATCGATCCGGTCAAGGGAGCCTTTGAAGTCTCGACGGCCCTGCAAATCCGCTCAGAGACGATCAAGGGCAATGGCTTCATCGGCCTGCAACTCGGCTTACAGGGCAACATGGGCGACTTCCGCGAGAGCGCGATTTATGGCGTCGGGATGTGTGTGGGAATCACTACGAAGGGTCAGCTTTTCATCGGTAATCAGACCGCTGACACACCCAAGGTGAAGCTTCACCGCGAGCCCTTCCAGATCAAAGTGACGGGCACACCAGCTGGAGATCTGGTGACATTGAAGGTGCAGCTGCTCGATCAACAAGGAGCGACGACCCACACTCTGGAGCACGAAGTCCACGCCTCTTGGGTCAAGGGCATGGTCGCCGTCACGGCATCTTCCAGGCCCACCCGTCAATTGGATCTCACCAAGGACCGTCCGCAGACCGCCTTTGGTGGAAGCTCCTTCGGCCGCACAAAGCAGGACACCGAACAATCGCGGCCTCTGAACCAAAGACGTGGCGGCGACGTGCGCGTAGCTTTCAAGGACTGGACAATGACCGGCCCCGGCGTGTCTTCCCACCCCGAGCGCAACTTCGGCCCCATCTGGTGGGCGACCTACACCATCGATCAATCGAAAACGCTGCGGCTGCTGGCACAGCTCGCGCCGGTGCAGCAGCTGTCAATCCGCGGACGTCGCCCTGCCGTTTACCTACACCTTGGTGGCAAGGATTTCATTGGCGTGGTTGAGGGAAGATCATCGACCGCACTGTTTGAAATTCCTCTGACTAATGTATCCAAAGATCAGCCCTACACCCTCAAATATCTGGACTACGAAAT
>CALBVA010000174.1 GCA_937969125.1 uncultured Verrucomicrobiales bacterium
AAGCACACGAACCCATGTGGGGTGGGGCAGGATGAGGATCTTCGCGTGGCCTGGCAAAAGGCTTTTGAAACGGATCGCGCCGCACCCTTTGGCGGCGTCATTGTCTGTAATCGCCCTATTACCGAGGAGCTGGCACGTGTTATTTCCGGAATCTTTACTGAGGTCATCATCGCCCCGGATTACGAGCCGGAGGCCCGGGCCATCCTGCAAAAGAAGAAGAACCTCCGCCTCATGAAAATGGAGGACGGCTATGAGAAATATCGTAAGGATCCCGTGGTGCGCCCCGCTCCCGGCGGTCTCATGGTGATGGATAAGGATCACTCCGTGATGGGGTTGGATGATCTGGAATCGAAGGTCGTGACCAAGCGTCCCCCCACCGAAGCCGAGCTCACCGCAATGCGTTTTGGCTGGCGCGTGGTGAAGCACGTGAAGTCCAATGCCATCGTTTTCAGCTCCTCCGACCGCACCCTCGGAATCGGAGCGGGCCAGATGAGCCGCGTGGATTCCTCGCGTATCGCGGTCTGGAAAGCGGAGGAAGCCGGGCTTTCTCTCAAAGGCAGTATCATTGCTTCGGACGCTCTTTTCCCCTTCGCAGATGGATTGGACGCCGCGATTCAGGCTGGTGCGACCGCTTGCATTCAGCCAGGTGGCTCCATTCGGGATCAGGAAGTGATCGATGCAGCGGATGCGGCGGGAATTGCGATGGTCTTTACGGGACATCGTCACTTTAAGCATTAAAGTAGGGCGATGAGTCTTCTCCTCGGCGTCAATATCGATCACATCGCCACTCTCCGACAGGCGCGTTATGCTCTGAATCCGGAGGCTCCGATTGTGGAACCCTCCGTCTTGGAGGGAGCGCGCGAAGCGGTAGCGGGCGGGGCGGACTCGATCACCATTCACGTTCGCGAGGACCGGCGTCACATGCAGGATGAGGACGCGCGCGTGATCCGTCGCGAGATCGATCTCCCGCTGAATCTGGAGATGGCCAATACCTCTGCGATGACTGATTTCGCATGTGAAATCCGGCCGGAGTTCGCCTGCATCGTTCCGGAGAGTCGTGAGGAAATCACGACCGAGGGAGGGCTGGATGTTACTGGGAATCTGGACTCATTGAAGGTCACGATTGGCCGTCTGCATGAAGCCGGGATCAAGGTGAGCCTTTTCATTGATCCCGATCCTGCGCAGATCAAAGCCTCTGCCGAACTCGGTGCGGAAATGATCGAACTCCACACTGGAGCCTACGCTTTGACCACAGGTGAGGAGAATACGGCCGAGCTGGCGCGGCTTCGCAACGGGTCACAGCTGGGTCACGATCTCGGTCTGCAAGTGAATGCGGGCCACGGCATCCACCTTGATAATCTGGAAGGGCTCTTCACGGTGAAGCACCTTGCTGAGTTTAACATCGGCCATACCTTAGTGGCGCGGGCTCTTTTCATTGGCTTCCGCGCCGCTGTCGCTGAGATGAAGGAGGCGGTAGCAGGCTATTCTGCCTAGCGGATTTCGGTGCCGATACCCGACCGGGTGAAGATCTCCAGCAGGAGAGTGTGGGGCGTGCGGCCATCGATGAAGTGCACTTTCTCCACGCCGCTTTCGAGTGCTTCGAGCGCTGAGGTGATTTTAGGAATCATCCCTCCGGAAATAGTGCCGTCATCAATGAGGGCCTCCGCCTCGTCGGCGGTGACGGACTCGATGAGGGTCGATTGATCGGAGGGATCACGGAGCAGCCCGGGAACGTCCGAAAGGTAAACGAGCTTCGCAGGTTTCAGCGCGCAGGCCAGAGCGGCGGCTGCGAGGTCGGCATTGATGTTATGAATTTCGCGGGTGTCCTGATGCGATCCGAGCGGGGAAATCACGGGGACGAGACCGGCACTGAGAGCGGACTGCACATCCTCAATCCGGCAGGAGGCGACCTGCCCGACGCGGCCGATATCGACCATGTCGCCCTGGTCATTTTTTCCGAGAAGCTGGGTCGCGGAGAAGACAGAACTCCCGTGTAGAGAGGTGGCTTTGCCTCCGAAGTCGTTGATTGTTTCGACGAGGCCTTGATTGATTTCACCATGTAAAGTGCGGTCCACGATTTCAATTGCCTCTGCCGTGGTGACACGTAGGCCGCCGATGAATTTCGCTTCCAGACCGGCCTCGTTCATGGCTGCGGAAATGGCCTTGCCCCCGCCGTGGACGATGACGGGCTTGATTCCTGCCACTTCCAGAAAGACGATATCGCGCATCACTTCGCGGACCAATTGTGGATCATCCATGGCCGATCCACCCATCTTAATGAGGAAGGTCTTGCCCCGAAATCGCTGGAGATAGGGGAGAGCGGCGATCAGGACGGCAGCTTTTTCGGCGGCGGTGGTCATGAGCGGGACGATAATCACCGACGGGCTTCTTGACCATGGCGAATGCCACCGTATCACAGGCGTATGCAGCCGTTGCCGCGAATCGTGGAACCCGAAATGTTAGATAACATGCCTGCGAATGATCCGCGCGCGGTGCGGAGCCGGCGTGATCTTCGGGTGATCAATTTTCTGATGGGAAATGAGCGGTGGACGCTGAAGCAGAACCTCGCGGGCGGAGTGATCGAGCTAGGCTCCGGTGTGGGCACGATGACGCGAAAGCTCGCCAGAAAAGGGCCGGTGACGGCGCTTGATCTGCAGGAAAAACCGGCCGATTTCGATGAGGAAAACGTGAGCTGGAAGGCGGGTGATCTTTTCAAAACGATGTCCTCATCCGAAGGCGACACGGTGGTGGCAAATCTGGTGCTCCATCACTTCGAGGATGACGAACTCGCGGAGTTGGGGAAATTGATCAAGACGCGCAAACGTTTCGTGGCGGTGGAGCCGTGGCGCTCGAAATTTACCCTGGGATGGAGTCGTTTGCTCTGGCCCTTTGTCGGAGTGGTTACGAGGAATGATATGATCATCAGCATCCGCGCGGGTTTTACGGAGGGTGAATTGCCCCGTCTTCTCGATCTTGGGGAGGATTGGGAATGGAAGGAGGAGGTCTCATTGCTGGGCGGGCTGCGTGTGCTAGCATGGCGGCGATGAGGCGGATCGAAATTGCGGGAGGCGGGCTGGCCGGGCTTTCGCTGGGGATTGCGCTGCGCAGACGGGGAGTCCCGGTTTTGATTCGTGAGGCCTCGGTTTATCCGCGTCACCGGGTGTGTGGGGAGTTTATTAATGGGGTGACTGAGGAGACGCTGGAGGTGCTCGGGATCTGGCCGCTTTTTGACGATGCGCTACGCCACCGGGCCACGCGCTGGTGGATGGGGGAACGCTTGATCCTGGAGGCGGAATTGACCCGCCCGGCGTTGGGGATGTCTCGCTGGGAGATGGACGAGCGGCTGCGGGAGAAATTCGAAAATACCGGAGGTGAACTGCGGACCAATGACCGCGCGATCTGTGAGGCAAAGGAGGGCTTGGTCTGGACGGCGGGGCGGATGCTGCAAAAGAAAAGCGAGTTGCTGGGGCTGAAGGCGCACTTCGAAGGCGTGGAGCTGGAGGGGTTCCTGGAGATGCACATCGGGGAGGGAAGCTACCTCGGGCTCACTCCCATCACCGCCGACGGATCGAGGGTGAATGTCTGTGGACTCTTCCGAAAAGGGGCGCGAACGAAAGGTGTGAATCCTATCATCGATGCTTTGCAAAGATCTGGACTGGACGGGTTGGCGGCACGTCTGGAGAAGGGGAGGATGGATCAAAAATCCCTCACTGGGATCAGCGGGATTCAGCTGGGCGAGCAAAGCGTAAAGGACGATCTCTGCACTCTGGGGGATGCGGAGCGGATGATCCCGCCCTTCACCGGGAATGGCATGTCGATGGCTTTTGAGTCGGCGGAATGTGCCCTGCAACCGCTTATCGATTATGCCGAAGGAGGAGAGGATTGGACCGGGACACAAGAGAGGATTAGAGAGGCTCTGGATCTGAGATTTCAGAAGCGGGTAAATCTCGCCTTAATGCTGCATCGCTGTCTCACGATACGCGCGGGGCGGGTGACCTTGTCCGCAGCCGCGAGGAGTGGCGTTTTGCCCTTCGCCTGGCTTCATCGGAGGCTTTCATAGAGCGAGCCTCTATTCGCCGGTGAGTAGGTAACTGTGATAGAGGAGAAATTCTCCGAAGAGAAATTTCGCCTTCGCCCGGAAGGACTGGAAGCGGGAAGACTTGGTGGCTGAGACGTAAACCTCCATGTCGAGGTCCTTTGCCATGCGTCGTGCGCGTTTGAGATGCCAGGGATCGCTGACGAGGAGTGCGTTTTTCCAGTTCTCTTTTTTCAGGATGATCTTGGCCTCCTTGATGTTCTCGATGGTGTTGAGGGATTCATTCTCCAGACGAATGGCACTCTCTGGAACTCCCTGGGAGATGCAGTAACTCTTCCCGACTTCTGATTCGGCGAAGACGGCATTCTTGCCATACCCACCGGTGAGGATGAGGTAGGAGACATCACCCTCCTTATACAGCTTGATCCCGTGATTGAGGCGCTCCTTCAGGACGGGGGAGGGCTTGTTATGCCAGGCGGCGGCACCTAGGACGATTGCGCAATCGGCCTGCCGTCCGCGGTCCAGATGTCCCACCCGGTGGATGTCCCAAAGCTGACCGCCCACGTAGGCGAGCAGCAGGAGCAGGATCAGAAGGAAGATGCGGCGTCGGCGCATAAGAACAAGGGGGCAGAGAGGAGCGATGGCTTCTCCAGAAATCTAACCGCGATCAAGCGAAGGAGAAGGCGAAAGATGATATGATTTGTGATACTTTAAGAAAATTTCGCCCTCCCCGGCGGGTTCCATTGACACCAGCTGGTAGTGGGCGGAGGCCGGCAGGAAGTCCCCTGGGAGGCCGGTCAATCCGGGAGCATCACGACCGCCCAAGAGCGTGTGTGTCGCCCAGGTGAGATTGATCTCATCCACCACTCCGAGTCTGAAAAGTTCTTTAGCCAAGGCTCCCCCTCCTTCACAGAGCAGGGTACGGATCTCCGGATCGAGGCGGAGTTTTTCAAGCCAGCCAGCGAGGTCGGTCTGGTGGATCTCCGCCGGGAGATCGTTCAATCGCTCCGGCACATCGTCCGAGTCCACGATGAGATGAATCGGGCCACCATCACTGCGAAAGAGCGGATGGTCCTGATCGAAGTCTCCGCTTCGGGAGATGACGCATCGCCTTGGCTGATGATTTTCAGCGGTCATAGTCATGCAGTCGGTTTCCAGAGTCCCTCGTCCGACGAGGATGGCATCGGCCTGTTGTCTGATCTCCAGCAGACGCTTGAGATCCTCCTTCGAGGTGAAGTGAGCGGGGGTATGTCCGGCCGTGGAGATCTTCCCGTCAGCACTAATGGCGAAATTGAGAATGATCCGCAGACTTCCGGGTGCAAAGGGCGCGATGACTTTCAGCGCCTCCCAACAGGCTCGCACATTATGGACGCGGAAAATGTGTGCCCCTTCCATCATGCCATGAGTGAGGAGGGCAACGGTGCCGGGATCGCGATCATTGGGATTCGGTAGGTTCAGGACATCACCGATTATCGTTTTCCGCGAAATGGGGAGAAGCACCGGGCAGCCGAGATCTACGATGCGCCCGAGCTCGCGCAACACGGTGAGATTGTCCTCCTTCTGCTTCGCGAAATCGAGACCGGGATCCAGGATCAATTGCTCCCGTGTTAGGCCCGCCGCAAGCGCGACGCCAATCTTCTCTTCGAAAAAATCGACCATCGATCCCATGAGATCGTCCCAGCGTTGGTGGGTGTGCGAGACCTTCGGCTCGCCGACCGAGTGCATGATCAGCAGGGCCACTCCTTGTTCAGCGCAGAGGCGGGCATTGCGATCATCCGGCAGTGCCGACATGTCATTGAGGATGTCGATTCCTTCGCTGATGATTTGCTCCACGACCTCGGGCCGCCAGGTATTGACCGAGAGCAGGGGCGGATGGATCTGCTGGTCATCTGCTGCTTCAGTCTTCAATGAGGGCCATTGAGTGAGAAACGACCTTAGCCGCCGCACTTCTTCCTCCACAGAAATGGCCTCCCGGTTCGTCCGCGCGGATTCCGCTCCGATGTCGATGATGTCCGCGCCCTCACGCACTAGATTTCTCGCCATCTCCAGCGCCTCCGTGGGGTCAAGCGTGCCATCGCCGGAGAAGGAATCGTCATTGATGTTCACGATGCCCATCAACAACGGTCGACGGGGAAAGGTCAGGCTCCGGCCGCGAAGTCGCAAGATCATGGCGCGGTGAGAGCTTGTCCATTATCCTCCGGTCCGAGCCCTAGAAAAAAAGGCGCGGCGGTCACGGCCCATGATGCTGGCGAGGGGTATCCCTCCGCATCCTCTCCGCCGAAGGTCTTCTGGAGCATCTCGGTATTGATGATTCCCGGGTTCACTGCCACTGCTGCGATGTTGGCAGGAAGTTCCTGTGAGAGAGCCTGAGTCAGTCCTTCGATGGCCCATTTACTGGCACAATAGGGTGCCACTTCCGGCGAAGTGGAGCGCCCCCAGCCTGAGGAGAGATTGGCAATGACTCCCCGGTCCTCGGCGAGCATCATTGGCAGGGTGTGACGGATGACATTGGCTACGCCATTGATATTGATCGCGGTGAGTTCATCGAAGTCTTCTGCCTGGATCTCCCAAAGTGGAGCAGGATCATTGATGATGGCGGCATTGTTAATGAGTAACTCGGGCACATCCGCTGCGAGTAAAGCCTTCTCGCAGAAGTTGGCCACTTCGTCATCACTCGAGACATCGACCGCGAAAAACGAACACTCCGGATGCTCCTGTCGCAGGCGTTGCAGGGCAATTTCATTTCGCCCGCATCCGATCACCACGTGTCCCGCATTT
>CALBVA010000175.1 GCA_937969125.1 uncultured Verrucomicrobiales bacterium
GAGATGCGATCACCGCCGACGTATTCCATGCGACCGGGAGTCTGCCGGGTCTCAGCGAGGGATTTAATGACGTCCCGCACGCGGATTCCGAGGGCGGAAACGGAGGCGAGGGCGGCGAGGGCATTGAGAATATTAAAGCGACCGACGACGGGCAGGCGGACGAGGTATTCGCGGCCTTTCGCAGCGAGGGCGAATTGCTGACCGCGCACGGAGTAGGTGACATCGCTGGCGTGGAAGTCCGCCTTCGGAGTGAATCCGAAGGTGATGACCTTGAGGCGATCTTTGAATTCCTCGGCGAGTCTTTCGCCGACGGGATCATCAATATTAATGACCGCTGTGCCATCACTCCCCTCTTCCGCCATGCGGGTGAAGAGGAGCTTCTTGGCCTCCAGGTAGGCCTCCATGGTCTTATGGTAATCGAGGTGGTCCTGGGTGAGATTGAGAAAGACGCCGACACGAAACGGGATGCCTTCACAGCGGCCCTGCTCCAGCCCGTGGGAGGAGGTCTCCATGGCGACAGCCTTACAACCATTCTCTAACATGCTGCGGAGGATGCTCTGCATCTCGACCGCACCAGGGGTGGTGTGGGTGGCGTCGCGGAGGCCCTTTCCGTCCTGAATTTTGATGGTGCCAATCATGCCCGCTTTCACCATGGCCCGCTCAAGGAGGCTGTGGATGAAGTGGGTGACGGTGGTCTTACCATTCGTGCCGGTGACCCCGATGACGGCCAACTTGGCAGCCGGATCACCAGCGAAGCGAGCGGCGAGACGACCGAGAACCTGCCGGGTATCAGGGACCTGGATCCAGAGGCCGGGGTAGTCAGCGGGGCCTTTGCTCTGCGCAATGATGGCGGTGGGATTTTTTTCTACGACCTGCTCCAGGTAATCGTGACCATCAGCGGAGACTCCGCGGACGGCAACGAAGACCGCACCCTCCTGGACGCGGCGACTGTCATCAGTGACACTGATGACGGGAGTATCTTCAATGCGGAGGCCGGCGGCTTCCGGGAGGATTTCTAGGAGTGACGGAAGCTTGATCATTACTGTGGATTGAGAGCAACGGAGCCCTCGTTATCGACCGGCTCAGTGGCCGGCAGGTTCATGAAGGCCGCTACGCGAGCGGCGACCTGTGAGAAGACGGGGGCTGCGATGGTGCCTCCGCCGATGGGCGCATCGCCCAAGTCACTCGGTTCGTCAATCGTTACGATGCACACAAAACGGGGATCTCCAATGGGACCGATCCCGGCGAAGGTGCAATACTTCCGGAGTTCGGAATAATCCTTGATCTCATTGTCCCACTTCTCGGCGGTGCCGGTCTTTCCTCCGAAGCGATAGCCAGCGATCTGGGCGCGACGTCCGGTGCCTTTTTTGACCACCTGCTCCAGGGCGAGAAGCATATCAGCTGCGGTCCTTTCGCTAATGACTCGGCGGATTTTAGTGACGGGTTCTTTTTGAAGAACGGTGCCATTGTTCGCGATGATGGAATCGACGAGTCGGGGTTTCAGAAGAACGCCGCCATTGGCCAAAGTGGAGTAGGCCATGGCAAGCTGGAGCGGGGTCACGCTGACGCTGTATCCGTAACCTGCGCTGGCGAAGTTCCGCATGTTCGTCCGTCCGCGGATCACACCGCGTTGCTCCCCTGGGAGGCTAAAGCCAGTCTTTTGGCCGAAGCCATAAGCATCAAGGTATTCGTAAAATTTTGCGCGACCGACGCGATCCGCGAACTGAAAGGTTCCGATGTTGCTGGATTTCACGAGCACGCCATCGAAGGTCAGTTCGCCGTAAGGATAGGGATCATTGATGGTGAAGCCGTAGCGCTTCAGCTTTCCCCAACCGCAATCTACAACGCTCTCTCGAGTAGCGACTCCCTGGTCCAGAGCAGCGGACATGGGGACGATTTTCATCACCGAGCCAGACTCATAAACGGCGGAGACGGCGAAATTATTAGACGCGGTGCCGACGTTCTCACGGACGTTCAAATTAAAGTGGGGGCGGCTAGCAATGGCGAGGATATCACCGGTGTGTGGATCAACGACGACGATGCTTCCCTGCTTCGCGTTGTAGGCATCGCAAGCCATCCCCAGCTCATCTTCGACGATGGCCTGAATTCCCATATCGAGGGTCAGTTTGACGTTTTTGCCGTGCATCGCGGGGCGGATTTTTTCGGCAGCCATCGGGATGACGAGGCCATTGGCATCACGCTTCCGCTCACTTTGGCCGTCCTTCCCGGCGAGGATTTCATTCATGGCACGCTCGATGCCGGTCTGCCCGATGCCCTCGTGATTTGCATAGCCGATGGTGTGAACCGCCATGGTCGGCATGGGGTAAGTGCGGCGGTTCTTTCGATCGAAGGAGAAGCCCTGGATGCTGCGCTCTTTCAATTCGACTTCGATCCGGCGGGCGAGATCTTCGCGGATGCTCTTTTTCACGACGACGCGCTTCTTGCCGCTCTTCACGCGTTTGCGTAGTTCGGTGGACGGCATGCGAAGCTCGCGACCGATGACCTCGGTGGCATATTCGAGGTGCTGCTCCAGAACCTCTTCCTTGCTTAAGCGAGCGACGATCTGCTTACGCGTTTTAGCGAGGAGATCGGCACGCTCGGATGAGGTGGCATTCTTCCATCCGGCGACCTGGCTGGCGTAGCGATGAGCGACCGCGCGGGTCAGAATCTTGAAGGTCTCAAGGTGATTAACGTCGGCGATGAGAGCTGCTTCCGGTCGGTTCTGAGCGAGCACTTGGCCATGGCGGTCGACAATGTATCCCCTTCTGGCGGGACGGGTTTCAACGAGTTTGAAGCGGGAAAATTTGGAATCCGAAGACATCTTCCGGTCCCAAACCTGCACGTTAATCAGTCTGATCGAGAGCGCACTCAACCCGGCCACAAGGACCAGGCAGATAATGAAGGCGCGGGCTTTGAGAGACTGATCCATGATCGCTAACGTTGGGCGACGGCCTGACCGGGTGGGGATTCGACATCTGGAAGGGTGATGACCTCAACCACGCCGGGAGTGATTTCCCGGAGGGGCGAGCCAACTTCGGCAAGATATTCTCGGAGACTGAAAACGCTGAGGGTGGCCTCGATGTCCGCCTCATGTAGGGTGATGGAGACCTGATGCTCCTTCATGCGGTCTTGCACTTTCTCGATGCTGCGGCGCGCGGTGATCTGCTTATTCTTCATCACGACGTAGCTGATGCCTCCGGTAGCGACGATCGCTCCGGCAACGAGGAGAAGAATGAGAGTTGGGAATCCGATATTGGAACTGGTCTTTCTGCGGTTCATCAGGCGGATGGATTTAATGGGATGGCGAGTGGATCAAGGCGCTCCACCACCCGGAGGCGGGAGCTGCGGGAGCGGGCATTACGCGAGATTTCCGAATCGCCGGGTGCGATCCCCTTCCGCGTCACGAGGCGGTAGGCGAGCTCGGGATTCGGACGGGGAGCAGGCCATTCGGGGCGATCGATCTCCGGTTTTGATTGATCACGGAAGGCCTGCTTTACGATGCGATCTTCGAGACTATGAAAGGTGATGATGGCGAGACGACCGCCGGGTTTCAGGAGTGAGGGCGCGGACTGGAGAAAGCGGCGGAGCTCCCCGAGTTCGTCATTCACCTCCATGCGGAGGGCCTGGAAAATCTTGGTTGCAGGGTGAGTGCGGCCACGGCGACCGATGAGTTTTTCGATCCCGTCCGCCAGTTGGAGGGTGGTGTTAAAAGGAGCCTTTTCACGCTCGCTGACAATCCACGCTGCGATCTTGCGGGCGGACTTCTCCTCGCCAAGATCCCAAAAAATCTGGCGGAGATCGGACTCAGCCCAAGTATTAACGAGGTCGGCAGCGGTGCGTCCTTCTTCGCCCATGCGCATGTCGAGCGGGCCATCGAAACGGAATGAAAAGCCGCGTTCTCCGGCATCAAGCTGGTGAGAGGAAACACCAAGATCGAGAAGGATGCCATCGAGCTTTCCCCAGCCACCGTTATCGGCGAGGGAGGCCATTTCACTGAAGCATCCAGCGACAGCTTCGAAGCGATTGCCGAAACGGGAGAGCCTTTTCGAGGCATATTCGCGGGCTTCGAAATCGCGGTCGATGCCCTTCACCGAGCCGCCGGCGCTGAGGAGAGCCTCGCTGTGACCACCGCCGCCTAGGGTACCGTCGGCGAAGGTGCGACCCTCGGATGGAAGGAGAGATTGGACGACCTCATTAAGAAGGATGGATTCGTGGTAGAAAGGGAGATCAGAGGATGGCTGCTCTTCCATGGCGAATGACTTCCATCCACGGCTATCAGCGCCCCGAGTCGGGGCGCTGCGGCACCACCGAAAATCGGGGAACAGCGGGATGGAAAATGAGGGCGACATTGGACAAAAGATTAGAATCCGAGCATGGAGGCTAGAACGGGGTCATCCCCGCGTGCTTTTTCTTCAGCAGCCTCAACAGCCGCACCGTTTTCAGGGGTGTAGATTTCGAATAATTCCCCACGTCCGATGACGTGGACAGCTCCGGGTAGGGTCATCCCCTGCCCCTCGGCGAGGGCCTTCGGGATGGTAAGCTTCCCCTGCTCCGAGACGCTGGCCTCGGTGGAGTTCCCGTAAAGAATTCCGCGTGCACGGTCACGCTGGGCCGAGGTGGCGTCCGGTGTACCTTCGATATCACGGAGCTTTCGGTCGAAGGCGGCCTGGGAGAGAACACGGAGGCAGGGTAGCCCTTCCACCTTCACTTTCAGGAAGTAGAGGTTCTCTCCACTGGGAGGGCGCCAATTTACCGGAAGGGAGAACCGTCCCTTGATATCCAGCTGGCGGTCGAGATGACCGAACCTTTGATGACCCTGACCTGACATAAAAATGACCTGCTGAGTGTTTCAGCGATCACCGAAGTACACCAAACGCCACCTAAGGGCAACCCGAAAGGGATATTTATTAACATTCCTGAAAGATCACCCAATCTCAAGGACTTCGAAGGAAATTTAATTAAGAAATCCGAACCAATCCAGCTTTTTCCCGTGAATGAGAGAATGAAGCAGAGCCGAAATCTGGAGAAGTTGACTTCGCGGTAATTGCGGTGAAAGTATGGATGCTATGAAAAGCACAATACACATATTAGCTGCTTCGGCAGTATTCGCGGTCGGGGCCTTCGTGGCTCCTGCCGCTGCGCTCGTCATTAACACCTCCGAGGTCGTTGCTGCCGATGAAAAAACGGTCACCCTCGAGGTGACCGGATTGGTCTGAGCGGGCGGTTGCCCACCTAAAGTGCAGGCTGCACTTAAGAAAGTTGAAGGTGTCTCAGATGCGAAATGCGGAAAACCGACCAGCGGTAAAGCAACCGCTACGGTGACTGCTAAGGACTCGGTGAAAACCGCTGACCTGATTAAAGCGCTTGAGACAGCGGGCTACAAAGCCAAGGAAGCGGAGAAGAAAGGCTAATCCCCTCTCTTTTGGCCGCGATCAATTCCCCCTTTTTAGAAAGAACTCCGCCCGTCATGGTCGGGGTTCTTTTTTGATTTCACTCAAGAAATCAATTCCGTCCGCGCTGCCAACTCTGCACGCGGCCTCCGTCGAACTTCACCCAAGCTGCACGATAGGGCAAGTAGCTGACTGCAGTTCCGATACTGGAGTAGGGATAGTATCCGCGTCTGTAGCCCCGGCCATATCTACCATACCGTCCATAGCCGCGACCAAACCCAATTCCGGTATAGATGGACTGGCGATAGACCGGTCGAACGCCGGTATAGCTCCACTTCTCGAAAACGCGGCCACCCTGCTGACCTTCCGAAGTGCTATTAGGATTTCCCCAGGCGAGGTAAACGGCCTGCTTGTCCATGCCATTGCGGATGCGCCCCTGCCGGACCAATTGCTTCTCACTGTTGCTGAGCCGATCAAACATCGCGGGGTTTTTATCGATACGGCTCACCGGTGTGTTAACCGAGCAGCTGGGGAGAAGAAATGCGAGAAGCGGAGCGAACAGGAGGAGCTTTTTCATTGGGTTAGCTTAAGCTTCATGGGACGACAGCGCAACCCGTTAGCAGCCTGTTGAAAAAACCGCCTGAGCCGTTCAGAGTCTTGCCACATGTTTCAGGGCAAAAACATCTGAGGAGCAAGCCAAGTTTGGGGTCGAGACACGGAAGCTTCCGAAGGTCTCCACGAGCACCTTTTACCGTCAGCTCGATACCACTCTCTAAAAACTCAAGTTTTGCGCATTGGGATAACATCCTCGCAATTTTTTCTGTTTATGCGAACACTTTCACATGAACACTCAGAGGAAGCTCGAGATCCTGGCAGACGCAGCAAAATATGACGCTTCCTGCGCCAGCTCGGGGGCGCAGCGGCGGGACTCTACCAGCGGAACGGGGGTCGGATCGACGGGCGGAGCCGGCATTTGTCACTCCTATGCACCGGATGGACGCTGCATCTCGCTGCTGAAAGTCCTCCTGACCAATCGATGCATCTACGACTGCCACTACTGCATCAATCGGCGGTCCTCGAATGTGCAGCGTGCCGCCTTCTCCGCACAGGAAGTGGTCAAGCTGACCCTCGATTTCTACAAACGAAACTACATCGAAGGTCTCTTCCTGAGCAGCGGCATCATTCGCAATGCTGACTACACCATGGAGCAGGTCATCGAGGTGGCGCGCTCACTCCGCGAAGATTACGACTTCCACGGCTACATTCACCTGAAGACGATTCCCGAGGCTTCGGTAGAATTGATCGAGAAAGCCGGGGAATTTTCCGACCGGATTAGTATCAATATCGAACTGCCGGATGAGGAGAGCTTAAAGACCTTCGCTCCGGAAAAAAATCTCCCACGCACGCGTAAGGCGATGGGGAAGATCCGACATAAAATCGAGAACGCAGAAGAGATCCGAAAGGAGCGGAAGGGCCGCAACAAAGAGAAGGAGGGCACCTTCGCCACGGGTCAATCCACCCAGGTCATTGTCGGCGCAGATGACTCGACAGATCAGACCTTCCTGCGCCGCTCAGATGATCTCTATGGAAACTATAAGCTGCGCCGAGTTTATTATTCGGCCTTCAGCCCGATCCCGGAACCCTCGCAAATCCTCCCCATCAAGGCACCTCCACTCATCCGCGAACACCGGCTTTACCAAGCAGATTGGTTGATGAGATTTTATGGCTTCGATGCGCGGGAGATCGTGAGTGACGCGCAGCCGAACCTCGATCTGGATATCGATCCGAAGCTCTCATGGGCGCTGCGGAATCGGCAGATCTTTCCGGTGGATATTAACAAGGCTGACCTCGCCCTGCTCTATCGCGTGCCGGGCCTGGGTGTGCGGAACGCGCAACGCATTGTAAAAATTCGCCGCTACAGCGCGGTGAAGTTGGAGGATCTCATTCGCCTGCGAGTCTCGGTGAAGAAGGTGCTGCCGTTTATCATCGCGGCAAATCATCATCCGGCGAAATTGGAAGATGCCAGCGAAGCCATCCGGGCACGCTTCGCGCCAAAGCCGAAGCAAATGGAGCTAAACCTCTTCACCCCGACAGTGGAGAATCCAGCAGACCATTTCACCGGTTCGCCGCTGGGAAAAGTGATGAGCTAATGCACACGGTCATCATTGAAAACGGCTTCGACGAGTGGCGGGAACAAGCCCGCAAGCTGCTCACCTCGCGGGTGCCACCGGAGGAGATTCTTTGGGAAAGGGAGGCGGGCTTATTTTCCGATGAGCCTCCCCTGCCCCCCGCGCAGGGTGAGACGCCCACGGTGCCTAAGGAATTCCTCAAGCTAGCCCACACGGTGGCGCACCATGCTTCACCGAGTAAATGGGCTCTGCTCTATCTCGTGCTCTGGCGGCTGACTCATGGCGGAGAGCGACACCTGCTAAAGATGGCGAGCGATCTGGATCTCGTGAAGCTGGCGGAGATGCGGAAAGCGATCCAGCGGGATATCCATAAGATGCACGCCTTTGTCCGCTTCCAGAAAGTGGGCGAGGATGCGGAGACGGGACGTGAGCAGTTCGTCAGTTGGTTCGAGCCGGATCACGAGATCATGCCGCTGACGGCAGGCTTCTTTCGCAAGCGATTTACCGGGATGGATTGGTCTATCTTCACCCCGACTGGTTCGGCGAGCTGGGACGGGAAGGAGGTGAGACTCGGCCCGGGAGTCGAGCGCATGGACGCGCCGGGCGATGACGAGCTGGAGAATCTCTGGCGCAGCTATTATAAAAGTATTTTCAATCCCGCCCGTATCAAAGTGAAGGCGATGCAGGCTGAAATGCCGAAGAAGTATTGGAAAAACCTCCCGGAGGCGGACCTCATTGAAGAGCTCATCGCGGAGGGTAAGGACCGCGTCTCCAGTATGATGGAGGTGGAGGAGCGACCAGCGCGTCTGCTGAATAATGCCTACCTCAATCGGCTCGGCGACCTCACTGCTGCACAGGAAAACCCGCAGACCTTTCGCGAGCAGATGGCCTGCTGCCGCAACTGCCCGCTGTGGGAAAATGCCACCGGCACCGTGCTACCGGAAGGTCCGGAGAATGCGCGCATCATGGTCATCGGCGAGCAGCCGGGCGATCAGGAGGATCTGACCGGGCGGCCTTTTGTGGGACCGGCGGGGAAATTGCTGGATCGCTTTTTAGCGCAGGCCGGGATTGATCGAAAGCAAGTCTACCTCACCAACGCGGTGAAACATTTCAAGTTTAAGCGACAGGGCAAACTCCGCCTCCACCAAAATCCCAGCGTGGGCGAAATGAAGGCCTGCCGCCCCTGGGTGATGTCGGAGATCCTGCGGGTACAGCCGAAGGTCATCATCACCCTCGGCGCGACCGCCGCGAAGTCGATCATCGACCCAGCCTTTAAGATCACCCAACAGCGGGGACTCATTGACCGACCCGATCTCGCCCCGAAAGTGGTGGCAACGGTGCATCCTTCTTATCTCCTGAGATCTGACATCCCCGGAGAAGAGGAACGATTCCTCGCTGACCTGATGCTGGCGCGGTGACTACTGCTTCGGGCCGCCATCACCGTAGGGCTCGCCACCGTGTCTCGGGTCGGCGGCTTTAGTCAGGGCCAGGAGGAATAGATGAGGGTGTTCATTGAAATCAGGAGACGACCACCGGCATTTCGTCGGCGCTGGAGAGCAAGCCAATCTCAGCCACGATCTGTGCGCCGGCGCTGTAAAGAATGTCCTGAGCTTCCTTGAGATGATCCGGATGCACCGCGAGCAGGAGCCCGCCGGAGGTTTGCGCATCGGCGAGGAGGACTTGCAACTCTTCTGACACACCGCTCGCAAAGGTGGTGAACTCCTTGGCGAGGCGAAGATTTTCGCGGCTGCCACCGGGCACACAGCCTTGCTTAATGAAGTCAATGACCGCCGGATCGATGGCTGGCACCACCGAGGAATCAAGCCGTGCCGTCACTCCAGATTCTCGACACATGTGGCTCAGATGTCCCAGCAAACCGAAGCCGGTGACATCAGTGCCGGCCCGCGTGAGCCCGACCGAAGCCAGCGCGGATCCGGGTTTGTTCAACGCAGCCATTTGCTTCGAAGCCTTCTTCTCCAGCTCTGCATTCGCGATCCCACGCTTGATCGCTGTGGAGATGATGCCGGTGCCAAGCGGCTTCGTGAGAAGAAGGTGATCTCCCGGCTTAGCCCCGGCGTTCGCGATAACGCGGTGCGGATTGACCGTGCCGGTGACCGAGAGTCCGTAAAGCGGCTCGGGATTCTGCACAGTGTGTCCGCCGGAGAGGGCGCACTCGGCCTCCGCGACCTTGTCCGCTCCCCCCTTGAGGATCTCATTGATGGTCTCCAGCGAAAGATGCTCGGTGGGGACCGCCACGATATTCATCGCAGTGATCGGCTTACCGCCCATCGCATAGACATCTGAGAGGGAATTAGCCGCCGCGATCTGCCCAAAGAGGTAGGGATCATCCACGATGGGCGTGAAAAAATCGAGCGTCTGTACGAGCGCTAAGTCATCGCTGATTTTATAAACAGCGGCGTCGTCGGAGCTCGCAGAGCCAATGAGGAGATTGGGGTCCGGATAGTTGGTGAGGCCACGCAAGACTTGCGTGAGTTCGGCTTGGCCGAGTTTCGAGGCTCATCCACCACAGGAGGCGAGCTGGGTCAGGCGTTTGATGTCTTCACGACTCATATTGGAGACGTTAGCGCACGGAGGTCATTTTAAAACCCTTTCCCTTTTCAAAGAGGGAATTTCAAATGTTATGCTACGCACACGATGTCGCAGCAACCCGACCCCTATGCGCTGGAAGGCGTGAAGAATCGCCAAAAGAAGTCATTCCCCTGGTTCACCCTTTTACTCGGGCTGGGCCTGCTCGGTGCAGTGGCCGTGATCTTCAGCCCCTACCCCGAAAAGGTCAGGCGTAAGGTCGGATTGGCCCCGGCAAAGCAGAAAGCAGTCCCGACTCCGGCATCAGAGCCGAAGGTCGTCATTCAAAAAGAAGTCGTCGAGAAACGCGTGCCACCCCGTTACTACACCATCAAGAAAGGCACTGATGTGGCCAAGACTTCCTCCGGCTTTGACTTCAAGTCAGGCATCGAGGAGCGGGCCGGACGTCTGGCATCGGACGAAAGGACGGCCGATGGCAGCTACGAGGCCTACTACACCATCGCCGTGAATCGCCCCGAGGCGGCTAAGCACTTCGATGAAGTGACCTCGGTGAATCCTGAACTCGTAAAAATGCTCCCCGACCTCAAAACGATGGTTGAGAAAGGACGCGTCTCAGAGTTCTTTGATAAATTCTACACTTACAAAAAGAACCGCCTCCAGTCCCGCGCTCATCGCCTGGATCGCCTGCTGACGAAGCACAACTACTACGACTGCCAGACCATGCTGGAGCTGGAGCATCCGGAGACCCAGCAAAAGCTCTTCCTCTTCCAGGCCGATATGGACGTGGTCGCAGATGGTTCTGATGGCGACCGCCTCCCCACAATGCCGACCTCCATCACCGAATCCACCCACTATCAACCCTCGACCAGCTACGGCTGGGACAAAACCGGTGACGTTGAAAACCCCCTGATCCCCGGCTGGCGAAAGCGCCTCGCCGAGGCCCGTGCAGCTGGTGATGCAGCCGCGGAGCAAAGGGCCGTCGCCCGCATCGAGGACATGAAAAAACGTAGCTTCCTCATCGCGGAATACGATCCCTTCATCGTCATCCCGGTCTGGGTCTACCAGGATCGCGTCAATCCCTGGGGCCCGAACATGGGCGACTACGCCGCCGTAATTTATAAGAACCGCATCTACCCAGCCATCGTCGGTGACGGCGGCCCGAACTTTAAAATCGGCGAAGCCAGCCTGCGCATAGCGAAAGAACTGAACGACAAATCCACGCCCTACTACCGTCCTGTTTCCGACGTCTCGGTGACCTACCTCGTCTTCCCACGTAGCTCGGGAAAGTGGCAGGCCCCGAACTACGACGACTGGCGAAACGAAGTTGAGAAGCTCATTGGAAAAATCGGTGGACTGGGCGAAGGCTACGAACTTCACCGTTGGGAAAATACCCTTCCCGGACAATGATGATCTCATGAGTTTTCTCGGCGTCATCGTTTTGCTCGGACTAGCCATCCTGTGCTCGTCCGACCGCAAGGCAATCTCATGGCGCACCGTTGGCGGAGCCTTCGCCATTCAACTCGCCCTCGCCGCCCTCGTACTCGCCACGCCCTTCGGTCAATATGGCCTCCAGTGGCTCACTGCGCTCGTTGGCGATCTCATCGGAGCGGGCGACGAAGGCATCGCCTTTGTCTTCGGAAAGCTCTCCGATCCCGGGCAGAGTCTCGGCTTCGTCTTCGCCTTCCGCGTCCTCCCCGTCATCATATTCTTCTCCTCCCTCATCGCCGTCCTCTATCACCTGCGGGTGATGCATTTCATCATCCTCATCGTCGGTGGAGGACTACGGAAAATCCTCGGGACCAGCCGTGCCGAATCCTTCTCCGCTGCCGCCAATATCTTCGTCGGTCAGACTGAGGCCCCGCTCGTTATCCGTCCCTATCTCCCCACCATGACTCGCTCGGAACTCTTCGCTGTCATGGTCGGAGGACTGGCCAGCATCGCCGGATCGGTCCTCGTCGGTTACTCGCAAATGGGAGCACGTATGGACCACCTCATCGCCGCCTGCTTCATGGCCGCCCCCGCCGGTCTCCTCTTCGCCAAAATTCTCCTGCCGGAAACTGAAACACCGGAAGCGAGCCGCATCGAACTCGCCGAAGGAGAAGAAAAGCCCGCCAACGTCATCGATGCTGCCGCCCTTGGTGCCTCCAGCGGATTGAAGCTCGCCCTCAATGTCGGCGCGATGCTTTTGGCCTTCATCGGCCTCATTGCCGTGGTCAATCTCCTCCTTGGAGGCATCGGCGGTTGGTTTGGCGACCCCGATTTCAGCCTCCAAAAAATCCTCGGCTGGCTCTTCGCCCCGGTCGCATGGCTCCTCGGTGTCACCGGCTCCGAGATCCAACAGGCCGGGAGCCTCATTGGACAAAAAATCATCCTGAACGAATTCGTAGCCTTCGGAGAATTTCGCGAGATTCAGGACGGCCTCAGCGACCGAACCCGTGGCATCGTCACCTTCGCCCTCTGCGGATTTGCCAATCTTTCCTCCATCGCCATTCTCCTCGGCGGACTCGGCGTCATGGCTCCGAAACGACGACCCGAAATCGCCCGCCTCGGCCTCAAAGCCGTCTTCGCCGCCACCTTGGCGAATCTCATGAGCGCCGCCTTGGCTGGCATCTTTCTATAGCTCAATATCCCCTTAGCTAGAGCTTGCTGAAAAAATCTCCATTGTCGGGAAATCAATGATTACGGATGAAATAACCTGCGTGACGTGCACGCAAATGTTAGAATGCGCTCTGATCTACAAAAAGAGCTTCGACGCCCCGATCTCTTCGCCCTCAGCACGGACTACGTGAAAGAATGATCGCGAGGAGGCCCGCCTTTCCGTCAATCATCCGGGCAGCCTATCAAGTGGCGAATTGCATCCGCAATCCTTTCCTTGTTAGGAGCGTCTGGTCATTTGCGTATTAGGGTTTAAGATTTCCTTTCTCAATCCTTCCTAAATGGCTCAACTCCTCCGTATCCTTCTCCCACTGTGCGTTCTGGGCGTGGGGTATTTTGGGTTTCAATTTTTCAACGAAGAGCCGGAAAAGACAATACGGAAGCGGCCTCCGAAGAAGGAGATCATTGTCGAGGTGTCTACGCTGGCACGAGAAGATTTCCGAGTTCGACTGATGAGTCAGGGCATTGTGCAGCCGCATAATGAGACGACGCTGACGCCGCGGGTGAGCGGACGGATCACGCGGATTTCACCGGCATTTGAGAGTGGATCGTTCTTCGAAAAG
>CALBVA010000176.1 GCA_937969125.1 uncultured Verrucomicrobiales bacterium
TGGCTCGAGAGCTCGCCGCCCGACTTCTTTAAGTAGAGCTCTGTCGGCTCCAGTAGGGGAGTTTCATATTCCACGAAGCCATATCGCCGCGCCACCTCCCGGAAATTCCGGAAGAGGTAATTGCGAACCGCGCAATCCTCCGGACGGAAATCGCGAAAACCGGTGAGACTCTGGAAACCTTTGGCCATGGCAAAAAAAGGGAAAACCACACCTCTCGGCGCGGGCGCGCGAGAATACGGCCCGATCCTCACTTGTCGAGGCGGATTCTTTCACCATCAATTTACCTATGGGTGACAGTCACCCAGTATTATTTCGACAGCTGCGTTCTTTTTTTGGTGCAAGGTCTGGGCGATGAACAGCGCAGACGAAAAAGCGGGACAAGGGGAGTGGGTTTGCGGATCTTCAGAAGGCGGAATATCTCACCGGGAAGTCTTTCGCGGGGGATCGCCTTGCGAGCGCCAGGATCGGGGGAGGGGCGGCGGCGACGCTTCGTTTTTGAAGACCGAAATAGCTGCTACCGCGTCATGTCCCGAACCACGGGCAGGAGCAAGCGTGCCCGCATCAGGACCTGTCGAATCTTAGAAATGTCCCGTGAAGTCGCCTTTGCCGAGCGGAAAGCCGGACGGAAGATCTCGCGTGGAGAATTGGTCCGCTGCCGTCTGCCTACTTCTTCTTCGTGCCAAAGAGAGCCTCGAACTTGTGAAGCTCATCGTGAAGAGTTTTTACAGCCTCTGCGTCGGTGGACTGTTTGCACTTCATTGCGGCCACGATGACCTTGTGGCATGTGGTGAGCTTCTTGAGATAGGCCTCCTTGTCGCTCTCCATCTCCTCAGGCTTGAGTCGCTGGGCCAGGAAGTAATTGGTCACGGTCTCTTGAATGGCCTGAGCGTGGCTCTCCTTGTTGAGAATCCAGCGAGTTAGCTGATGGGCGTTCTTGGAGGGGTCCTTGGAGAGTTCGATAATTTTTCTTGAAGCCTTCTCGATCGTTTCGAAGTCGGTGTGCATCTTGCTGATGACATTGTTGTCAGCATAGATTCCGCAGGGAATCTGGCAGTGGGCCGAAATGGTGGCGGGAGCGAGAAAGGAGAGAGCGCAGAGAGCGAGGATAGTCTTTGTCATAACGGCGACAAACTAGCGGACCACAGCCTCATCGCAAGACGTGAGACCGCGTAGGGAAGAAAAATAAGAGAGAACGTCGCTATTGCTTGAGCCGCCGAAATTATGAAGCGGAATTTTTTCAGAAGTCGATTCGCCAGCACTGGAGTATCGAGAATAGTTGTCACTGGGTTCTGGACACCTGCTGCCGAAGGTCTCCGCGAGCAGCTTTTGCCGTCAGCTCAATACCACTCTCGAAAAACTCAATTTCTCGGAGAATCCGCGCCCCCCCCTTTTTTCAACAGGCTGCTTCTCGATCGCCGTGACGCTTATGCGACATTAAGATTGACGTGCGAAGAAAATCAACAAATCCTAATCTAAAATGAACAAAAACATCAGAAAAAAGACCAGTCCTCTTCTCGTTTTTCCAAAGGGCGCATTGAGGGCTTCGCTTGCGCTTGCGATAGGAGCTGGAACCCCGTGCCAAGCCCAGCTGTTTAGTGATGATTTAGAATCGGGAGTCGGAAGTTTTATCGAGGTAGACAATAGCGGTGGCGCAAATGCTGGGAAGTTTTCTGCTTCAGTTGGGAGTGATGGTCTCGGTGGAGATGCGGGTGGAGGCTTAATGGTTGGCGGCGATATTGCTGGATCACAAGGGGGGACATTCATCCCTGGTGCTTGGTATCAGATCAATAACGTGTCCGCTGATCCTCAGGGTGATATCATGGTCGAGTATGAAGTTCGATTTGGTCCAGAGGGGACTGCGGATGATTGTATTTTTGTCATGGGGGATTTGGATGAAGGGAATTTTTATGGAGTTTTCATGGCTGAAATAGCTAGAAATAATGATTTAATTTACCATGAAGATAATCTTCGTGTTGAGCCTGTGGTTTTAGAGCAGTATAGCGCGGCGTTCAATGATGAGGTTTGGCATCGTGCGGTGGTCACTTGGACCGCCTCTACTTCAACGCTTACTTTTAATATGACTGAAATTGGAGTGGGTTTTCCTGAAGCTCCATTATTTTCTACCGTTCTTGACGGGTCTTCAAATAATAATCTTTCGCTTACGACTCTTGGTAATATTCAGTTTGGATTCGGGACATTTAATGATACTGTGATATTTGATAATATCACGGTGACTGGAACTCCTCCAACCGACACAGATGGCGACGGGCTTTCTGATGCCTACGAAATAGCGAACGGATTGGACCTGGACGATAATGGAACAGGAGCAGGTAACCCAATAAACGGAGCAGATGGTGATCCAGACATGGATGGCTTGAGCAATATTCAAGAATTCCTTGGCCATGATGCCTTTGATGTTTCGCATGGTTTTGGCCAAACCATGGCAAGTATGCCTGATTCTGATGGGGATGGATTAAATGATTTAGAAGAAGTCTCAGGAAGCCGAAATCCTTTCCAGACAAATGTGGCCGGTGATGCGGCGACAATGACTCCGGGATTGGTCACAAACCCTAACAGCATGGACAGTGATGGCGACAGCTTGAATGATTTTGTGGAATTGACTGGATCAGAAAACAATAATACTCCGTCAAATCCTAATAACACAGATACTGACGGTGATACGTTCGCCGACAATGTGGAGATTGCGGAAGGGTCAGATCCGAGTGTTAGTACCAGCATTCCGACTAATAATCCAATTGTCTGGGGCCAACCTCAGTCTGTCACAGGGACGTTAGAGGATTTTGAAACCAGAGGGCAGTTGATTCATGCTTGGAGTGCTGCGGACGAGACCATTTCGATCTCTGGACTGGGCATCGACTTCGTTCCCGGACCATCTCTAGAGAATAGTAATTTCACTGGCGCAGATCCAGATGACCGGGCTGATGCTGATTATGATGCATTACTCAACACCGCCAATTGGGGAGTCATGACGCAGTCGTTGATTATTGACGGGCTTACTGTAGGCGAAGATTACTTTATTCAATTGTGGGTGGCTGATACGCGCGGTTGCTGTAGTGACAGAGTCAAAACTTATGACTCTGGTCTCGGGACGCCAGAAGTCATGCTGGCGACGTCAGACCCTCAGTTCGTGATCGGAACCTTCACCGCGACCGAGACTGAGCAAGAGTTGCGCTTTGTTAATCCTACTAGGTCGAATGCTTTCACTCCGCAGTATAATGCCATCATGGTTCGAACGGATGTGTCAGACTCGGGAGTCGAAATTTCCAAGATAACGCATGATCCTAATGCGGATACAACAGAGATTTCTTGGAGTTCTAGAGAAGGGCAGCTTTATGAAATCCGTAAGTCACTCGATCTGACTGGTAATCCGTCATCCTGGCCAGTTGTGATGACTCAAGTAGCTGCTGCGGCCTCACCTGCGACGACGACAACTGCTATTGATACGGCTGCAACAGAAGAAAGAGCCTTTTATGTTGTCATGGAAATTGATAATTAATCCGTCAGTGCTGCTTGAAGAGTAAGCTTCTACATCAGAAGTGATCAGGGGAAATCTCGTTGGGAATGGGCGTTGCACAAGAAATGATGGCACCCGCTGTAGGGCGAAAAGCGTATGCCGGAGCCTGGGAACTCAGAGGATGGACTTCAAGCGATCCTGGAATCGATTGTAAACAAAGCCAAGACCCAGCAGACCCACCCCTAGGGTAAGGAAGCTCAGGATTCGCGGAAGCGGGTCCAGCTTGATGACATCGATCAACATGATGTGACCCAGAGTCGCGGCGAGGATGACGAGTGCCGTCATGCGGAAGGGGCGGCTCCGGCAGCCCAATCCGATCAGGAGTAAGACCGTGCCATAGATGGCCCAGGCTGTTGCCAATCCCGCCTCCACCTGGGAGGAGATCCGGAACCAGAGGAGCAGCAGTGAAAGGATGACTAGGACGGAAAAGCGGACCTCATGATCCTGTCGAGAATACCAAAGGTGCAGTCCGAAGATAGGAAGCTGGCAGACGAAAAGTGCCATCGCGCCGCCACCCGTTAGGAACGCGGCCGCCGAACCAAGGATGAGGAAGGCGGTGCCACAAATCCACGAGTGAACTCTACCGATTTGTCGATGTAGGGCCAGCATGCCGGCCGCCGACCAGGACAGGAAATATCCGGGATGATCTAAGCTCCCCAACAAGCCTGCTATATAGAAAAGACAGCTCGAGTATAAGAGAAGGGGCTCCAGCACTTTTTCAAATCCGTCCAATGCGATTTGAGAGTAGCGCCGAAGAAGATGGAAATGAGTTCCCTGTATCACAGCGCCGACGAACCAGATACCCGGCTCCACAGTCCAGACGTTGATCTCGATTAGCCCGAGTCCTGCGATCCACGGAAGCAGAAGATGCTCCGCACGATTCGAGTGAAGGGATACCAGTAGCCCTGTCAGGGGAAGGAGCAGCAGGAGAAGAAATTGTGCCCCCTCTGTGAATTCGCTGATGTGAATCGCGGTGGTGAGACTGATCACCGCGACCAGCAGGTGGAGCCCGCCGAAAAGTCGATGAAGTGGTCCCTCCCAATGGCTGTCGGCTTTTGTCTCTCGAAAGAAGTGTCCCACCGTCATCAACAGCCCGAGACCTCCCACCAGAAGCCATGAGCTTGGAGAAGTGACGCGCTCATGAAGGGAGATGATCGCAGGCAGGACGAGGGCAACATTGACCCAAAAAATCTCACGAGCCACTGCCCTGGCTTTATCGAAGAAGAGTGCGCCTAAGGACAGCAGTCCAATGCCCCCGATGACCAGAGTCCGGTCAACGTGTTGCCACTCCGCCATGATTCCGAAAGTCAAGGATAGCTGTGCCATCACGGCGAAGACGAAGCTGGGGACGAGAGGTGAGCTGCCGGCAGACTTCCGACGATCCAGTAATGCCAGGAGCCACCATAATATCATGGCTACGACCCAGACGAATGATGACCCGGAGTTGCCCTCATCCAGCAGTTGGATCGAAAGGCCTCCGGCCAAGGCCGCCACGACATACGAGGCGGCCTTCCCGGCCGGGTGAGGATATCGCATCCCGATCGCCATTAGTATACCGCTCTCGATGAGCAGTGAGAGGAATAATTGATAGCCCGAAAGCTTTAGGCTGATTCCCAGCGTGATCAGACCGATGCTCTTAATGAGATGAATGATGACGGTCCTTCCGGGAAAGTGATTCCGTCCTCCGACTCCGAGTGCCAGCATTGCCACACCCAGAGCCAGAGCGAAGATCCACTGTCCTTCAATCCAGCCCAGTGATGAAAAATCGAAGGAAAAGAGCAGGAAGAATGCGGTGTGATTGATCGTGCAGAAGAGAGCGTGAAATTCCTCCTTCAGTGTCTTCGCGGAGACGAATGAGGAGGCCGTGAAGAGCATCCAGTAAGCGACGAGAAACCACGGCAATCCATCCGTCACGCCACCTCCCGCGACCTGCCACCAGACGTGGGCAAGATAGCTGCCAGCCATGACGATAAAGCCCGTTTCCATCCAGCGTGTCCGCACCATCATTACGATCCCAAAGGTGGTCAGGATGAAGGCCGAAAGCAGAGCTAACCATCCCGGTGGCGTGATTGAGACGCTGTAGAAAGCGAGTCCTAGTGAGGTGCTTAGCATCACGCGGGATTTTCTCCATAGCGAGATCGCGCAGAGTAACCCGGCACTTCCAGTGAGGAGAATCGATCCCAAAACGGGTGAGCTGATCACTTTCAATGGCTCCACATGTGAGGCCGCGAAGCCGCAATAATAAAGCGCAGCCAGCCCGCCCGCGGCCACAATCCGTCCGTAGCTCTGCAGCGATTTCTTGGATCGCTCAAAAAAGAGGCCCGCGCCTGCTGTGGCTGCCGAAAGGAGATAAAGTAAGCCCAGTCGGACTCCCGGACCGAGATCGTGGATGAAGGCATTGTAGGAGTAATGACTTAGAAAAACGAAACCGGTCACCAGCAGGATGATTCCGATTCGCACGAACCATACCCGTCCCAGCTGCAGCTCCAGGCCGCTTCGATCAGGTCGTGATTCTTTCGGAGGGGAGGTGCTGATGAGCTTCGGCTCGACTTCTGGTTTTTTGTCAAGGATCACCCGCTCTGGCTCCGGCTCCAGGTTCGGCATCGGGGGCGGCAAATTTACGACAGGCTCCTCCACCTCATTTCGAACCTCAGCCTTCAAGTCAGCGAGGGTCGTGGCAAGTCTGGCGACCTGCTCTTTAATGTTGCCCAGATCACCTTCGGCTTTGGTGATTCGCGTGAAAACTGTATTCATGGAGCGGAACCTACCGACACCGGAACCGTTTTCAAAATCGAATGCCTTTCCGAAACTATTGATTGAGTCGATGATCTCTTTCTCTAGATTTGAGCGATGAATATCCATCATCTGGAGCTCTTTTATTACGTCGCGAAGTTCGAGGGCATCACCGCTGCCGTGCGGAAGATGCCCTACGGAATTCAGCAGCCAGCCGTGAGTGGGCAGATTTTGCAACTGGAGGAGAAATTGGGTGTGAAGCTTTTTAATCGTCGTCCCTTTGCCCTCACTCCTGCAGGTGAGGAGATGTATGATTATATCTACCCGTTCTTCTCTCGTCTCGGAGATCTGGAAGAGAAACTCCGGGGAGAAGAGGGGAGGCATCTCCGGCTCGCCGCCACCGCTTCAGCCTTACGGAATCATCTTCCCGATGTCCTCGAAACCTTGAAAAAGAAAGAACCTGATCTTCGTCTTTCCCTCCGCGAAGCCGCGCCCTCCGATGTCCATAACCTGCTCACGACACAGCAGGTCGATGTCGCCATCGGCGTTCTCGGCGGGAAGATGTCGGAGGGATTGAAAGCAGCCCCGCTCATGAAGATTCCCACCGTTCTTTGGGTCCCTGCCAGTTCGAAGGCGAAGACCTGGCGCGACTTCATCGAGAAGGACCCCTTCTCTAAAAACGGACACCTTGGCAAAGTTCCCCTCATCGGCCTTCCGCCCAATGAGGTTCTCCAACAGTTATTCCAGAGCGAGTTTGATAAGATCAATCTTACCTGGCCGGTGAGTGTGGAGGTCAATTCCACCGACGTCATCCGCGACTACGTCTCACGTGGGTTTGGCGTGGGCATCGGCATCCTCATTCCCGGCCTGAAACCACCAAAAGGGGTGAAGGCTCTTCCCGTGAAAAACTTCCCGCCCCTCGTCATCGGCGCGATGTATCAGGGAAAGCCGAAAGGCGTGGTGGAGCACTTCCTCCGCATCGCGAAGGAGCACGCGCAAAGCCTGCCGAAGGCCTGAGAGTAACAGTCCCGCTTGAATTTTCCCCGCTGATGGTTCACAGCATCCCGCCCATGCGAGAAGGTCTCATTCTAAAACTCTCCTGCCCGGATAAACCCGGATTGGTGGCGCGCATCGCCAGTTACGCCTCGGAGTATCAGGCGAACCTCGTCGAATTTAACCAGTTCACCGATCGTGAAAAGGGGACCTTTTACGCCCGTCTGGAGATCGATACCTCCGGCCTGGAAATTCCGCTCGATGACTTCAAGGCCGGCTTCGAAGTTCTCGGTCGCTCGCTCGGTGCACACTGGCACTTCCGCCATCTCCCGTATCGCATGAGGACTGCCGTCCTCGTGACCCGCACGGATCATTGTCTCAATGAGATCCTCTGGCGCGCCACTCTCGGTGAGATGCCGGTCGAGATCACTTCAGTCATCGGTAATCGTGAGGATTGCCGCGAGATCGCGGAGAAGGCCGGTCTGCCTTTTCACTTTATCGAGATGAAGGAGGACAAGGAATCCGGTTTCCGCGAGATCGATGCCATCCTCGAAGCGGAGGACGTGCAGCTCGTCGTCCTTGCTCGCTTTATGCAGATTATGCCGCCCTGGATGTGTGAGAAGTTCGCTGGCCGCATGATTAATATCCACCATAGTTTCCTTCCGGCCTTCATCGGGGCTAATCCCTACCGCCAGGCCTACGAACGCGGCGTGAAATTGATCGGAGCGACTTGCCACTACGTCACTTCGGAACTCGATTGTGGTCCGATCATTGAGCAAGAAGTCGAGCGCGTGCACCATCACCACAGCGTGATGGATCTGGTGCGACTCGGGCGGGATTGCGAGCGCTCCGCTATCGCCCGGGGCATTCGCTACCATGTTCAGGACCGGATCATCATTGATGGCGTTCGTGCGATTGTCTTTCCTGATTGATAGCGGAGATCAGGGCTTTACGCCTAGGTTGGAAGGGCTAGTTTCTAAGCCCAGATCAGATGTCATCCACGGCGCGTCGCATAGATACCCTGCAAACAATCGAACTCGCCGAGGGGATGGAGATTCACCTCCGCGTCGC
>CALBVA010000177.1 GCA_937969125.1 uncultured Verrucomicrobiales bacterium
TAAGGCGTGTAAGCGGTATACCAGCCCGGGTTCTCAAGAATGTTCCGCTGAATCACCGGCGGCACGAGGGTGCCGTGATAGCCCTGGCCGATGCAGGACTTTAGAAGGCGGTTTTGAGCAAGGGTCCCTCGCAGGGAATCCAGAGCTTCAGCCTCCGTAAGAGCCTCCGGAAGAGTGGTCCCCTCTTCCCATTGGATGGCCTCGGGAACAACTCGGGCGACCAGCGAATCGAGATCCGCAAAGCCTATAGCCTCGAGAAGTTCACGGCGGGAGTCATTCCGCGGCCCGATGTGGCGGGCAGCGAAGGAGGAGGTCTCGCTCATGTGATTGGATTGCGGGCGGTTCAGGAAACCATCGCAGTATAGGATCCGGCGTCCATAAGGTCATTGACCTGGGCCGAATCGGAGACGCGAATCTTGAAAATCCAGCCACCATCGTAAGGGTCGGTATTGACCTTGGCGGGATCGGTGACGAGATCGGTATTCACCTCAATGATCTCGCCGGAGACCGGCGCGTAAATGTCGCTGGCGGCCTTCACACTCTCGACGACCGCGACGGGCGAGGCTTTTTCAATGTCACCCAGGTCAGGGAGTTCGACAAAGACAACGTCGCTCAATTCCTCTTGAGCGTGGTCGGTGATACCGATGGTGGCAATGTCATCCTGGAGGCGGACCCACTCATGGTCGCGGGTGTAGTGAAGATCGTCTGGCGCAGTCATAGAGAAGAATTAAAGGAGGTTATTTTCGATAGAAAGGTTTTTTGACAACAGTTGCGGAGAGGCGGCGGCCGCGGACTTCCATAAGAACCGGAGTGCCGATTTTTACACGATCCTTCGGGAGGTAAGCGAGCCCGATACCCTCGCCGAGCGATGGGGAAAGCCCGCCGGAGGTCAGAACGCTGAGGGCCTTCCCTTCAGTATCTAAAATGGCGTATCCGGGACGTGGAGGAGCACCCTTTTCGTCCAATTGAATCGCCATGAGTCTTTCGCGGCAACCCTCCTCTTTCTGGCTCTGTAAGACCGACGATCCGGTAAACTCCCCTTTCTCCAGTTTCACGAACATGCCCAAACCCGCCTCCAGGGGCGTCCGGCAGGGCGAGAGATCAGAGCCATTGAGCGGGTAGCACATCTCAAGGCGAAGGGAATCACGAGCACCAAGACCACACGGGGTGGCTCCTCCAGCAATGAGACTCCGCCACCAGGTGCGGGCGACCTTGGCCGGACAAAAGAGCTCGAAGCCATCCTCCCCGGTGTATCCAGTGCGGCAGACCAAGGCGCGATTGCCCTCATGTACCAGATCATCGATATGATTCCGTGCCGGAAGGGTGCGCCCCTCAGTGATGGCGGTGTAAATTTCCGGAGCATTCGGGCCCTGAACGGCTAGACCAGCCCATTCGGTGGACTCGTTCTCCAGCACGACACCCTTGACGAGGTTCTCATTCAGCCATTCGAGGTCTTTCTCGATACAGGAGGCATTAACGAGGAGGAGGAAGTTCTCTTCCGCGAGACGGTAGAGGATGAGATCATCAATAACTCCGGCCTGCTCGTTCAGCAGGAAGGTATAGTGCGCCTCGCCAGGCTCGAGAGTTGCGACCTCATTCGTCAGGAGCCTCTCCAGCCATTTTTCACAATCAGCCCCGCTAACGAAAATCTGCCCCATGTGGGAGATATCGAAGATCCCGCATCCGGTACGCACCGCCTGATGCTCCTTAATGATGGAGTCATACATCACGGGCATTTCCCAGCCGGCAAATGGAACCATGCGACCCCCAAGATCGCGGTGTTCATCATCGAGGGGTGATAGCTTCAAAACATCGCTCACGTCGCGACTGTGTGAGCGGTGATGAGGCTTGTCAACCTGGCCTTGAGAGCCTTTTGTAGCGGCCATGAATCGCAGGAAGACGATGGATGAGAGATTTGGATGGCTGGCCTTTCCCGGGCTCATCCGTGCGATCGCATTACTCCAGCTGGTCTTCTTTGTGATGATCATGCTACAGCCGAACGCGCTGTCGGCCATCCTCCCCGATCCGGAGAAAGCGATGGCCGGAGAGTGGTGGCGCTTGATCAGCTTCGTCTTTCTTCCCGTAGTAATGCCGGGGCCTTTTTTACCCATTATCGCGGGACTTTTCCAGTTTCTCGCAATGAGAATCCTCTTCCTCTTCAATGACACCCTGGAGGAGGAATGGGGCGTCTTAAAAACCTCGCTCTACGTTTACGCGGTCATCATCTGTCAGGCGGTGGCGCTCTTCTTCTACCCGATGCTTTTCCTGATGGATTTCTATCAGATTCTCTTCTTCGCATTCGCGACGCTCCAGCCTCTCTACACCTTTCTTCTCTTTCTCGTCCTCCCCGTGCAGGTGAGGTGGCTGGCAATGCTCGCCGGGGTCATGATCATCGTGACCTGCTTCACACACCCGGCGCAAGCGATCCCCTTCTACCTCATCGCCTACCTCCCCTTCTACTTCTGGGCCGTTCCCATGTTAATCCGCGGCACCAAAAACCGGGGTCAGGTCGCAGTGAGGCGCGCCAAGTATGAGCGGGCGAAATTGCCCCAGGAGGACACCCTCCACCGCTGCCTGATCTGCCACCGGACAGAGGCGTCTGACCCCGACCTCCAGTTCCGCGTGGCCGCAAATGGCGAAGAGTATTGTCTGGACCATCTCGATGATGCCGACAAATCTCCCGCGCCATGAGCGAGCTTCAGTTCTCCCCGCGCCCCGATAAGAAGGAACTCGATGAGTCCCTTTCCTTTAGTCCAAAATTCGATGCCGACGGCCTAATCGCGGCGATGGCCATCGACCATGAGACGCGGGAGCCATTGATGCTGGCTTACATGAATGAGGAGTCATTGAAGATGACGATCGAGAAGGGTGAGGCAGTGTATTACTCGCGATCCCGCCAGGAAATCTGGCACAAGGGCGCGACTTCCGGCCACACCCAGAAGGTTCATGAGATCCGGACCGATTGTGATCAGGACGCCCTGATCCTCTACGTGACCCAACTAGGCGCGGGTGCCTGCCACACCGGGCGGCGGTCCTGCTTTTACCGTGCGGTGAGCTTCCCGCAGAATAATCCGGTCGGTCTGGAGTTCGTCGATGACGAGAAAACGTTTGATCCGCAAGCTGTTTACGGCAAGTAAAGCGAGCTCACACCAACCAATCAGTTATGAAACCACTATTACTTAGTATCGCACTCGGCACTGCCAGCTCCCAGGCAGTCATTATCACCTTAAGCGAAGGGCAGGCTGACTTCGACATTGTCGACTCGATCAGCGTTCCGAATCCCCTCGTCCAGGGCATTTTCATCGATGTCTCCATTTCCGTAACAAACCTGAACGGGAATCTTCCTGCGACAGCCCCCACTGATATCTCCCTTCCGCTGGCAGCTGCCACTGATGCAGTGATCGATACCGATTCATGGATGCCCTTCATGAGCGGACAGCTCGTTCTCGGTGGTTCCTTCACTGTCCAAGCCTCCACACCTCTGGGAGATCTGGACGCGGACATTGCCAACCTCTCCATTAACTCCGCACTGGAGCTGGTCGACAATGACCGCATGGTTCCAGCTTTCGCTGTTCAGGTGACCTCCAGCTCCGCTGACGCGAACGGCCTCCAGTTCACCGGAAACCTCATCGTGACCTCGGAGCTGTCCAATGCCGCTGGTGCTGGCGAACTCCTCACCGGCCAAAAACCTCGGCACAATCACGGTCAATGCCACCCCGGTCCCTGAGCCCTCATCCGCATTGCTCGCAGGTCTCGGACTCCTCGGACTCGTTCGCCGTCGCCGGTAGAAGACGATCTTTTCAGAAAGCCGATGGATGAAAGTCCATCGGCTTTTCTATGCCTACGTGTGACTGTCCAGGATGCGCTGCAGCTCCCCCTGGAA
>CALBVA010000178.1 GCA_937969125.1 uncultured Verrucomicrobiales bacterium
ACGTAGTGTTTTGCCTGCAGCTTCCTTCAGCGGACACCTCGCGGTGGACGCCTTGCCGTCCGGCTAGTGGTTCCCTCTACCGGGTCCACAGGGGACTTGAACCCCCAAGTCAGCGCGCCCTGCCGGGCGCACATAAAAAAACAGCGTTTCCACAGAAACGCTGTTTGAAGTAATCAATGGATGCTTTGAGGAAGCTGGAGAACTTACTCCCCCTTCTTCTTTTTCCGATTAAAGAGATCGAGGTCGTCCATCTTGAATTCGAATTGCGCACCCTTGCCATCGATGTTGAGCGGTTCAAGTCGTTCCCGGAATTCCTCGGGGACGGCGGCCTTATCGATATCAGTATTGTAGGGACCACGGAAGAGGACCTCTCCGTCGTTGTCACGAATGATGACCTCACGATCGCCATTCCGCATGCTCATTTCAACTGAACCTTCATCGTCTTCGAAACGGACCGAACCCATATTCTGAAGTTCGACGTTCTTGTCATTGCCGTTGAACATATTCCCATCGAGCTGGAGGCGAAGCTGACGGGCACCCCTCAGCGCATCCTGTCCAAAGGCCCGCTCCATCTCCTGGAGGAGCTGCTGCCGAAGATCTTCGTCAGCAAAACCACCAAGGGCTTTACCGAGTTCCTGACGGAACATCTGGTTCAGGTCATTCGCCCCACGTGGCATGATGGCCTGGGCGCGGCGACCAGGAATGATTTCATTCTCGCCTAGGGTGACTTTTTGCTCGATGGCTTTGCCACGGCGAATCAATTTCAGCAGAACTTCATCGCCGGGCTTGTGTACGGAAAGAGCAGCACGGAGCGATTGCTGATCGCTCAGCTCCTTACCATCCAGCGAGCTAATGACATCATGCTCCTTCAAGCCTGCCAAGCCAGCCGGGCTATCGGGGTGGACTTGATCGAGAACCAATCCACCCTCAAGTCCAAGATGAGACATGAGGATTTCACTCGCGGGCATTCCACTGACTCCGAGAAAGGCGATTTTCTCAACAGGAGCTTGCTCGAGAGCATTTGGTTCGTGCTTTTTAGCTCCGCCAGCATCTCCCAGGATGCCACCTTCCAGAGGCTCAGCCGGGATGTCTGCTGGAGTAACTTCCCCACCGGGTCGCTCAATTGCCGACACAGAAGTGAGGGTTCCAAACAATGTAATGAGTCCGATTTTGGTCATTTTCATAACAGGAGTTTTCATTTGCTGATGCAGCGACGGATCTTTAAATTTTTGTTCAATCAAATTTCACGGGAATGAAGCGAACCTCACGGGCGGGCTGCTCAATGAAGAGACGTTCGCCCCTTTCATTCACAAATTCCACCTGTTTCTTAGAACGCAGCTCGACACAACGCAACGGCTGTCCGCCCTTCGTCCAGACGACTCCGTGATCATTGGTCGAAACGACAGCAGCTCGGGCATCACTCGGAGAAAAGGCGGCATTGACCTGCCCCGAGCGGCCATCGGTCAGAACGGGGATGCGGGGTGTCTTTGCCACCTCACCGGAAGGTTGAGGACCTGTAAAAAAGAAAGCCATGGCGGCTCCGAGAAGGCCGACCGCCGCCGCAGAACGCAGCCCGAACCAAGATTTTTTTGACGCGGCCTCAGTATCAGGAGTCATTGACACTACTTTCTCCTCTACCGGAACTTCTTCATGCCAGCGTGACATGGCCTGATCGAGGCGCGAGATCATATCCTCCGGCATGCCATGGGGGCTGAGTCCGCGAAGACTCTCCTCCAGCGACGAAAGTTCGGGATGAAGAGTCGGAGTCACGATTTTTTCTTCTATCAAAGAGGTCTCAGACATCGCCCGATCCAGGCGATTCAAAATCTCATCAGGCAGTTCATGCGGAATCAATCCCGCAAGGGTTTCTTCAATCAAAACAGTATCCTCATGCTCTACAGTAACATTCTCTGAAGAGGCCATCAGCATGGCGTAGTCCAGACGAACCAGAAGATCGTCGGGAATGGGATTCGGTTTGAGCGAGAGGAGTTGCGCTTCGAGTCGTGTATTCTCTGCGTCCATTTTTTAGGTAAGTGGGGGAAGGAGTTGTGTGTGCTTGATTTTAGAGATCCCCGTTCAGCCGCGCGGTAGCGAGTTGCTTTCGGAGAGCCTCGATTCCATAGCGATAACGGGAAGCGGCGGTATTGAGAGAGATGCCCAGCGTCTCGCCGATTTCGGCAAAGGTGCGCTCACCCCAGAGCTTCATGTTAATCACTTCGGAAAACTTCTTAGGGAGGGCCTTCATTCCTTCGATCAGAATGCGACGGGTCTCATCCTTGCTCTCCCCTTCTTCGAAGAGAGGCATTTCAATATCGCGGCCCAGCGAGCGGTCGTCGTCCACCACATGTTCTTCACGGCGGCGGCGACGGTCGTCCTTGCGGCCGAGGTCGATCGATTCTCGACGAATCTGGGTGTAGATAAAAGCGAGCCAAGCATCCTGACCACCGACGAAGGTACCCTCCTCCACCTTGCGGGCCAGCTTAACGAGAGCCTCCTGGAGGACGTCCTCAGCATCGGCCAGCGAACGGGTCTGCTGACGTGCGAATAAAAGAAGCTTTGACCCGTGCTCACTGAGCCAGGGTCGAAAGCGCGAACTGTTTGGTTTTTGCGCGGTCGCCAAATTCACGGTTTGAAGGGGTGAGTCGCCTCGGTTGGCTCCAGAGAGCTTTAAGGTCACTCAATGAGCGAGCCAGAAGGCGGTTTTTTTTCTGATTTCGTGGAGATCTTAGAACAAATTTCCCCATCCTGCAAATCACCCACCAACCTTTCTACTGATTAGGTTTCAGAGTGCCTTCCAAGGTCAATCTCACCCGTTCCAGAAAACCTTTTTAAAAACCACCCAGCCCTTTTTTCGGAATATGAGGTAAGCCTTCCACTCTCAGAAATCAATAACCCGTTAAGCCATGACTCATCAGACCGCCTCCGAAACCACCTTCCCGTTCTCGCTGAAAAACGGCTCCGTCACCTCCACCCATGAGGCTACTCCCACCGACTTCCTCGCCGCTGAGGTGCAAGTCATCGAAAGCCGCATCCGCACCATCGCCAGCAAGTTGAAGCACGACGGACCGGTCAAGATTCTCCACCGCGACCATAATTCAGTCATAGCTGCGGAATTCGGAGACGAAATCCGTGGCCGCTACCTGACCGCCCCGTCGAACAGTGACGGCGACATTCTCTCATCACTCTAAAAGCACAGCACCCTTCAACCAACAAAACTCCAAACCCTTGTTTCCTATGACATTTCCACAGACCATCCTCCGCTTCCGTCCAATCCCTTCGCTACTCGGCCTCGCCTCCTTCGATAAAAATGGCGACATGATCGACACCACCCTGCCTCTCTCTGATCTCCTCTGCGAGGAAATCGGAGCCCGCTTCCTCGGCGTGACCGGGCAGTGCCACGACGTCGGCCGCGTACAAAATCACTTCGTCCTCGAATACGGCAACCGCACTCTGGTCTTCGCCGAGCACGCCAAAGGTTCCCTTCTCTTCATGCTGGGAGATCGGGCCCAGCTGGATTCCCTCCTCGCTCTCTTTGGCAATCACTACCGTGATGAGAACAATGTCGTCTCCCTCCCCCAGCCGTCCCCGAAACTCGCTCCGCTGGCTACCGAGTCTCCTCGTCATCCATCGTCCCGCCGGAAAAAGAATCCTCTCCTGTGGGCAGCCTCCGGTCTCACTGCTGCGGTAGCGTTGGCAGCTGCCGTTCCCTCTAACCAGAGCGATGTTTCTCTCCCACTCAAAACTGCAACTCTAGAAAGCAGTGTTGAAGAGGCTGAATTGAAACTGACGACCGAGCAATTGATCGAGACGCAGGAAACTGAGAAAATGGCTCTCAACAAACCAGCGCAAGAAAAAGCTGAGATGATTCGGCTCGCTGCCGAGCAAAAAGCGGCCGAGGAGGCCGAGCGTCTCGCTGCTGCCGAACAGGCCGCCGCAGAAGAAAACGAGCGCATCGCCGCCAAGGAACTCGCCATGCGCGAAAAAGCTGATGCTGATGCTGAAGCCGAGCGCCTCGCCGCAATCGCGATCAAAAAGGCTTCTGTCCAAAAACACGCTGTCTCCAAAAAGCGCACTGTCAAAAAGAAGTACTCCTACCGTCGTAAGGCAAAAACCTCCTGCCAGAAGTAACTTCTAAAAAAACTAATCCCCCCAAACTCGATCAGAAATGCTCCTTCAGCCGAAGGGGCATTTTCTGTATTCAGACCATCTCTTTCAGCGCGATCCCCGTCGCCGACTTCGCCACCTTCCGAACCTCAGCAGGTGTTCCCGTCGCCACCACATATCCGCCCTCGCCACCGCCTGTCGGGCCGAGATCGATGAGATGATCGCAGGCAGCAATGACATCCAGATTATGTTCTACCACCACAAGTGAGTGGCCCGCGTCACGGAGCCGCTCCAGCACCTTGAGGAGGACTTGCACGTCTTGATAGTGCAGACCAGTTGTCGGCTCGTCTAACAGGTAGAGAGTATGACCCGGGGTCGACTTCGCCAGTTCACAGGCCAATTTCACCCGCTGGGCTTCTCCGCCGGAAAGGGTATTCGCGGCCTGTCCAAGCTTCACGTAGCCCAGCCCGACATCGTCGAGAGCATCCATAATCGCACCCAGCTTTGGCACCTTCCCGAAAAACTCCCGCCCCTCTTCGATAGTCATCTCCAGCACATCCGCCACACTCTTGCCGCGATAGCGCACCTCCAGAGTCTCACGATTATATCGCTCGCCCCGACAGGCCTCGCACTCGATCCACACGTCCGGCAAGAAGTGCATATCGATCCGCAGCGATCCCCCGCCCTGACATTTTACGCAACGCCCCCCCTTCACATTGAAGCTAAACCGCCGCGCTGTGAACCCGCGGAGCCTGGACTCGCGGGTCATCGCGAACAGTTTCCGAATCTCGGTCCACAAACCTGAGTACGTTGCCGGGTTCGCTCGGCCAGTCTTGCCTATCGGGCGGGCGTCGCATTCGAGCACGCGTTGGAACTTATCCAGACCCGAAAACGAATCGCACAGGCCTTGCGGTGGTTCCTTACGATTCGCAACAGCCCGAGCCAACGGCGCGAG
>CALBVA010000179.1 GCA_937969125.1 uncultured Verrucomicrobiales bacterium
CCCTCAATCTCCATTTATGCCAAGGAACTCATCACCGACTACGGTGTGAAAAATCTCATCCGCGTCGGCAGCTGTGGAGCTGTCTCGAAAAAGGTGAAGGTTCGCGATGTTCTTATCGGGATGGGCGGCTGCACCGATAGCGGGGTCAATCGCGCCCGCTTCGGCGGATATGATTTTGCCGCCATCGCCGACTACGACCTACTGGAGGCCCACGTCAATGCCGCCCGCGAACTCGATGTCCCCGTCACGGTGGGAAATCTTTTTTCGGCCGATCTCTTCTACACTCCGAAGGCGGAAATGTTCGACCACATGGAGAAGCTCGGTGTCCTCGGTGTGGAGATGGAAGCGGCGGGCCTCTATGGCGTTTGTGCAGAATTCGGCGCACGCGGCATGGCCATCTGCACGGTCAGCGACCACATCCGCACCGGTGAAAGTACTACCAGCGAGGAGCGCGAAAAGAGCTTCACTGCTATGATGAAGGTGGCCTTGGAAGCTGCTAAAAAAGTCGCCTCGTAGGATGATGACGGACCAGGAACTCGTGGATCGTGCCCTCGCCGTGCGCGAATGTGCCTACGCGCCCTACTCGCAGTTCTCTGTCGGTGCTGTTCTTCTTGGAAAATCAGGAGAAATTTATGCCGGAACCAATGTCGAAAACGCCTCCTACGGTCTCACCATCTGCGCCGAACGCAGCGCGGTCTTTTCTGCCATCGCCGCCGGTGAGCGTGAGTTCGAAGCTGTCGCGATCGTGGTCAAAGGAGCCGGCAGCCCCTGCGGGGCCTGCCGTCAGGTCCTCTCCGAGTTTCATCCCTCCCTCCGCGTTATTCTCGCCGACGAACATGGAAAAATTGCGGACGTCCTCTCCCTCGCCGACCTCCTCCCACGCTCTTTCGGTCCGCATTCGCTGTGACGCGACCTAGAGAGTAGGCTAGGGTTTCTCTCAACGAAGAGCTATCGTGGCACGATGACGTTCAGACGCAGCTTTGTTTCCGGACAGAGGTTTTGAGCTGCCAATAGTGATCCAGTCTCCTCTTAGTCCTGCCGTTCGAGAAAATTCTTCAACAAAGCCAGTCCCGCATGCTGGCTTTTTTCCGGGTGAAATTGGGTCGCTAGAAGGGCTCCGCGCTCGATGGCCGCGCAGAAATTCTCCTGCCCATATTCACAGGTCGCGGTGACTAGCTCCGCCTCCACTCCCTCGGGGTAGAAGGAGTGAACGAAGTAGAAGTAGGGCTCATTGTCAAAGCCTGCCCAATGGGGTGAGTCGGGCATCTTCAGGTCCACCGAGTTCCAGCCCATGTGCGGGACTTTTACTCCGGTGCTGGTGAAGCGTTTGACGTGGCCCTTCACCACGCCGAGGCCTTTCGTGCCGGGCGATTCTTCGCTCGATTCAAAGAGTAGCTGGTAGCCGACACAGATACCGAAGTAGGGTTTTCCAGAGTCGATCCACTCCCGCAGTGGTTCGACGAGCCCTAGTCGCTCGAGACTTTCCATGCAGTCGCCAAAGGCACCTTGTCCTGGAAAAATCAGGTGAGTGTAATCGGCCAATTCCTCCGGCTTAGTGATGAGGACGGGGTCGTGTCCCAGAGAGCGGCAGGCATTGATGACGCTGCGGAGATTTCCCCGCCCGTAATCGATCATTCCAAGTTTCATGATCTAAGGTGTGCTAGAGGACATCCTTGGTGCTTGGGATGCCCGTCATGCGTGGATCATCCTCGGCAGCGGTGCGCAGTGCGCGAGCCATCGACTTGAAGATGGACTCCGCGATGTGGTGACCATCACGACCATAGAGTAGCTCGATGTGTAGATTACAACGCAGGTTCGCGGCGAGGGCGCGGCAGAATTCCTCCACGAGGGTAAAGGGGAAGTTCTGGGCGTCCGGGACGCGATCCGGGGTGCGCAGCTCCAGCTGGGGGCGATTGCTCAGGTCAATAACGGTCCGGCTCAGGGTCTCGTCCATGGGAACGTAGGCGTGCCCGTAGCGGCGGATGCCTGATTTATCTCCCAGAGCCTTTCGCAGGCATTCGCCAATCACAATGCCGGTGTCTTCCACGGTGTGGTGGAAGTCGACCTCGATGTCTCCATCCACTTCGACAGCGAGGTCGATGAGGGAGTGCTTGGAGAAAAGGGTCAGCATGTGGTCGAAGAACGGAATGCCGGTCGCGATGTTTGAGGAGCCGTTACCATCGAGATTGAGGCTCAGCTTGATCTTCGTTTCGGCGGTATTCCGCTCCTGGGAGGCTTTACGATCGCTCATGAAATCTAGGTGAAAGTTGATTGGGACAGTGCAGGGAATTACTCGGAGGGCAAGATTTCTTGCGGAGCAGGACGGGACGATTCTTTTCCGGAGATTATCTTGGCGAGTAGCTTCTCGAGGGCGGCACTTTCCGAAGTTTGGCCGAGAACCTTCCCTCCCCGAATCAGAGAAACAGATGCTTCACCAATGCGGGCGGGCACCATGTCCAGATCTGCTAGAGGAGCCTCTCCACTTTCCGCACGCACGGTGAGAAAAGGGAGGTGCTTTTGGGAGTTGAGGACGGTGAGAAGTGCCCGGCTGGCGGCGGACGAGCGATCTCCCTGGACCACCGCGATGAGGTCCTCATCACCGAGGGCGCATGCTGCGATGAAATCGGTGTGATTGACTGTCGATTGACCTGCAAGCAGAGCGAGTTCCTTCTGGATTCGTTTTCTTAAATCAATGAACTCTTCCTTCCCTGTCAAAACGGCCAGTCGGGCACTGGCAAGGGCCGAGAGTCCGAGTGAGGAGTCGGAAAAGATCATGCTACGGTGGGTAAAGCGTAATGGGATGAGACATTCCTCCTTCGGCACTTCGGCGGGAAGTCGATCGGTTCCATCAAGTTTGATCAGGGCCTCACCGTAGAGATTCGTCGCTTCCTTTAGCCAAATTGGATCTAGCGTGGCTTGATATAGATCGAGACAGAGCAGGGTGATCAGGCTGTAGTCCATTAAGCGGGCTGAGATGGCGGAGTCCCCGTGAACTAGGCGGACCAGTCCACGGCCTTCAAGCCGGTGTGTTTTCAGTAGTTTACGAGTCTCATCGACCACCGCAGACAGCATCGCGGGCTCTGCCTGGATCATTGCTCCAACCAGTTCTGCTCGTAGAATGAGGGCTAGATCCGATAGGGTGTGGACGGATTCCGTGAGAAACTTGCCCTTGTCCATCCGGTGCGCCAGTAAGTCAGCTTTGATCTTGGTCAATCGGCCTTCGATCTCGTCCGGAGTTTGACCAAATTTTTTAGCCAGCTCTGCGATTGAAGCACGGTTTCGAAGAGTGTTTAGACGGAAGTAATCACCCAATGGATCCACGGTGGAGGGGATGTTTCCCTCCTTTTTCAAGGAGAAAGCCGCGATGGCTAGATCTCGGTCTTTCTCGGCGACGACCATTTTAAGTGAGGGCCAGTCGATCAAAAATAACCCCGGCTCATCATGATCGTTCATCGGGGCGATCATTGAGCGTTTTTGTTCTAGCCAGAGAGTTCTGACATTTTTCAACACGCCCATTCCCTCGGCGGTGATTTTGGGGTCGTTCAGAATCGTCCCGACTCTCAGGAGCAGTCGCGCAACTCGAGCTTGTGAGGTAATGTTTTTGGTGAAGGTGGGCAATGACCAGTCGGTTGTGCGACGAGCATAGTAGTAACAATCATCAAGGGGGTCCTTGATGGCGCCATTGAGAAGTTCCGCTGTGATTTCGGTGACAGCCTTGGAGCAGCGCGCCCGAACCTCGTCCGTGAATTGGTCTGAGACGATGCCCAGGGCGAGAAGATTCAGGCTACTGGTGGGCAGCAGTCCGCCAATGTAATCGAGATCCTTATCTCCGGCACTGTAGAGAGAGCTCATCTGACGGGTGTAGCGGCGGAAGGTCTCATTCCGTCCATGATCCACCGCAGTCAGGTCGGTCTTAATCTGTGTTTTAAGTTCGTCGGGTTCCAGTTCGGAGAGTGGGGTGTGGCGTTGTTGGCGGCCCTCATTGTCCCGTTTGCTGTTTTTGACGGTGTAGAGAGAGCTCTCCTCCCAAATTTTGATGACCATAGCTGAATAATTCCGGATGAGGTTATTTAGCTGGCGTTCCTCCTTCCCGGTAATGGGAATCCAAGTCACCGGTGAGCCTTCATGACTCATCCAGATCGCAGTGGGAAAGGAAGTGGAGCGCTGTAGTTCGCTGGAGAGGAAGAAGGAGATGAGCCCCAGTTCAGGATGCGAGTAGGTGTCTGCAAGCGCACAAACAAAATTCTCCGAGAGAAGGTTTCGGATGCTGGGGGTATTGGCGATGTGATCAGTGACCGTTTTAGTTTCCCCACCGAGCGAAGAGCCAACTAACAGAAAGAGAGGCTTTTGGGCCTTTCGTGCCTTCTCCAGAATTTCGGAATCCCACTGTTGCCAGGGGAACGGGTCATCCTTTATTCCTCTCAAAAGATCAGTCTCGGCGGTAGAGAGCTCGTTTTTAAGATCTCCCAAGGCGAGGGTCGGCTCCTCTCCAGCAAAGTAGTTTACTTCTTCAAAACGGTCTTTTTTCGCGGATTCCGTCTTCTGTTCGCAGGATAGCAAGGTAATGGGAACAAGAATACCGGCGAGAATGGTAGAGAGGCGGATCATATCAAAGAGTTAGGAGGGGATTGTGTAGACGAGTGAGCATAGGAAAATTAATGGAAATGACCAGACAAAGGGGGGCTGGAATGTTTAGCTCGCTGCCGCAAGGGCTTGCTCCTTAGAGTTCGCTCTCTTAGTGCAGCAGGCAGCTCATCCTTGGAAAATGCTTTTGTGTCAGGACCAGTGAATACCTTCACCATTACCAGCCAAAAAGGCGGGGTCGGAAAGACGACTCTGGCCATTAATCTCGCCCACGCCTTTGCCCGCGATGGGAAGCGAACCCTGTTGATCGATTCAGATCCACAGGGGTCGGTCGGGCTCTCATTGACCCGCCAAGCTCGCCATCTCACTGGCTTTCACGATTATTTAAAGGAGGAGGATCTCACCGCATCGGGGATCATTGTCCCGACTCGTCTGGAGACCCTCGGCCTGGTCACCTGCGGTCGAAGAGGCGACGCTGCACCAGGAGGAGAGCTTCGGCCAAGGGTTGGGCGATTTTTAAGCGAAGTCACAGCACTCGAATACGAGATCTGTATCATCGATACCGCCACCGGGCTTTCCGGGGTGACTGCCGAGATTCTGAACATTTCTACCAACGTCGTTATTCCCCAGCAGGCCGAACCTCTCGGAATGCGTTCCTTACCTAAACTTCTGAAGTCCCTCACTAGCGTGCGGAGAACGAATCCTGGACTCCACGCCCCGGGAGCCGTCCTGACGATGCTGAATCGTGACCTACCCGAGAGTCGAGATTCTGCGGCTGATCTCCGTAGGTTACTCCCTCCGGAGATGGTGATGAGAACGGAGATCCCACGTGACGATATTTTCGTGAAAGCCAGTGCCCGCGGACTTCCGGTCGGTGAATTACAGGAGGGAGGCGAAGCCCTTGCGATCTTTGATCAACTACGCGCTGAGTTGGAAAAGAGAATGACTCCCGCCAAGCCCTCGGTTAAGCAAACATCAGTTTAGATATGGATAGCGAATCAGTGAATGAGTGGCTGGACGTCGATGAAGTGAGGTCGCTTGCCGAAGCCCTGATGGTGCCTTTGCCTGTGTCCGGGGGTGATTCTCCGGCTGCTGATGACGGCGGGAGCCCCGAAGAGTTCGTGGGGGAAGGTGGACGTGTGATCAATCCTCCCCATCTTAAAAGTCCGCAACAGATCGGCCACGCGCCTGCCTCACCGGTTTCGAATACCTCTGACCCGGTGCCCATCGCCCCTCCGGTCGGAGCTCCGGCACCTATCCATGGGAGTCAGCATAAGCCGACCCAGCCCCAGCCCTCCCGCCCGTCTCCTCTGGAAGCGGCCAGACTGGCAAAGGCCCCGCAGGCTCTTCGCCCTCCATCACAGCTTCAGGCAGAACCGGAGGAACTCGATTTGTCGCCCCCGCAGACCTCGTCAGCCTTTGCCGGGCCGTCAAAGGGCCCCGATCAAGAAGCCCGCCTCCAGGCTTTCGGCATCTGGCTGAAAAAGGAAATCCCTACCTATGCTTTTTTTATCTGCGACCGTCACGGCGAGGTGATGATAGATGAAGTCGGAAGTGAAAAACTGATCAAGGTCGCCCGAACCCTGGCCCACGCATCCACTGGAGCGGTTGGTCGGTTCGGGGATATCCGTCAAACGAACAGCCTGCACGTCAAGGTCGGGCCGGATAAGATGATGGAGGTCATTCCCCGCCAATGTGACTTCGGGTTAGTGGTTCTCGGTCTCATTGTCCGACGGCCAATCTCGCCGGAAGCGGTGGCCTCGGTCTCCGAAGCTTTGACAAAGGCCTTTGCCAAACAATGATCATCCGCGGGTGAGGGAGAGGTTAAGCAAGCTGGTCGCCGCGATCAAAAAGGCGGCGGTCAGTGCGAGCAGGAAAATTCGGCAATAGGTCAGTGTGCCTATGGTCATGCCTAGGATCGGTTTGCTCTCCGCCAAAAAGACATGTGGGGTCTCCTTTCGTCGTTCGTCGAGTCGCGAAGTCTCCGCGAGTTGCACCATGTTCTCGATTCGTTCATTCACGAAAAACTGCGCTACAGGCAGTGCCTCTTCATCGATTTCGTCATCCATCGTGCGCTCCATCTCTCCGAGGGGATTCTTAAGAAAGGCATGCGCCTGCGGCAGGTTTGCCCCCGCCGCGGAATAGAGCACCCGCAGCCGCTCCTTATCCTGCTCAAATTCCTCCGCCTCCGTTTCGTTCAGGTCCGTGTTTTCCTTCAGTTCGTCAATCCTCTCCTGAAGCGGGCGGCGTGCCTTCTCGAAAGAGTTCATGCTCGCCTGGCTGACAATCGCTCCTTCATAGGCATAACGAAGCGGCATGATCGTGGAGGGCACCGGCTCGGCGCCCCATTCCCGTCCTTTGTCGCCATTTTGGAAGAGCCCTCGGTTCATCTCCTTAAAAGGAATGAGTGCCCCCGCGAGAAGAATTTGCGGCACTAGAATGAGCGGAATCGCTCCCAGTGCGGTCCGCTCGGATCGTGCCAAAACCGAAATCAGCAGAGCCAATGCGGTCCCACAACATCCGGTAAGAATCATCCAGAACAAGTGCACCGAAAACATATCGTGGATTTCCAGAATCTGCTGAGCCACCGCGATGAAAACTGCCGACTGCAGCGCGATCAGTAGGGTCAGCACTAGAAATTTAGCCCCGAGGTAGAGCAGGGGATGTGGGCGGCAATTCCTCTCACGCCGTAGCATCGGTCGGTCTCGCAGCACCTCCGTGGCACTATTGGTCAGGCCGAAGAACATCGCCACCGTCACCGCCAGAAAAAGGTAGGACGGTAGGTGAAGTGCGGAGTGGAATTCATAGCTGCCCTCCGCTGAGGCCCGCAGCGTCGCCCCGATCAATAAGGCCAGTAGGGGAGCCTCCAGCAGGATGGAGTAAAAGGTCCCGCGATGCCGGAACTTAGACTTCAGTGATCGCGCCAGATGCGTTCTAAAGATCATCCACTTCTGTCGCCGCCCGTGCTTCGGCGGCTCCGGTGCGGGCACCTTGTCATCTGCGGTGGGCATCTCGCCCGCGCCCGTGGCTCTGGAAATCGAAGCCCCCTTCAGGTGTGCCATCACCCGGTGATTCTCGAATCGTTCTTGCCAGAACTCTGGCGGGAAACGTCGCCGCGATCTCACTGCGGAGTTCAGCTGGAGCAGGGGGGCTTCTAGCACATCGAAGACGAAGTCCGCCCCACGTTGATTTCCACTTTCCAGTCTCGGGATTTCCAGTTCGCTGGCCGCTTTTTCAAAGTAGCGTAAGAGTGCAGCTGGCGGCCCGTAAAAGGCCATCTTGCCTCCCCGGTCCAGAAGCAGGACCAGATCGAAGGCCTCCAGAACCTTCTCGCTCGGTCGATGCAGCGAGGCCACCACGATCTTGTCCTGTGCCAGTCCGTGTAATGCATCCACCACGTGTTCAGCGTCCTTGGACGATAGACCGGAGATCGGCTCGTCGAAGAGGAAGACCTCACCCCCACCAATGAGATCCAGCCCAGCATTCAGCCGTGACCGCTCCCCACCACTCAGGCTTTTCGAGTCCGCACTCCCCACCATTCTCGTCCCGATCCTCTCCAATCCCAGCTCTCCCAGAAGATGGCTTACCCGTTTTTGGATCGATTTCTCCGCCAGATGTGGCCGCCGGATCGCACAGGCATGAGCTAGGTGTTCCCGCGCGGTCAGCTGTGAGCTCAAGGCCTCCTCCTGCGGCATGAAGGAAATGAGAGGGGAGAGGCGGCGCTGTTTTTCATACAATGAAATCCCATTTAGACGCACATGCCCGCTCTGCGGTTTTCTCTGCCCCGCCAGAATTTCCAGCAGAGTGCTCTTGCCGCTACCACTCGGTCCGATGATGCACATCATTTGTCCGCGTTCCATCTTGAGCGAGAGGCTGTCGATGGCTTTCCCGCCTTTCCAGAAACTGTGGTTCAGATTTTCCACTTCGAGGTAGCGCACCAGATTACGCTCCTCATCCAGGATGTTCTCGCTGAAGCGACAGCGTAGCGCTTGGCGCGCACTCAGCTGGATCTTCGCACCGTCCTTCAACTCACCGCTCTTAATGGGCACCCCATCCGCCAGAATCGTTTGCGCCGATTCCAAAACATTCAGCTCGCCCAGTCCCGTTGCCGGGTCGAATTCCATCTCCAGCACGAAGTTCCCCGCCAGCCCCGGCGTCAGTAGCAGGCTGTCCCCGGATAGTTCAGAAGGCCGGTTGGAGACCCTCACCTTTCGTCGCCCGCCCGGCAGCACGAAGCGTTGACCGGTTTGCTGGCTTAGCCGCAGCAGCGATTCCAGTGAAAGGTAATCCTGCCCCTCTACCCGGATCATCTCATGATAATCAAAGTCGTAATCTCGCCCCTCCGCCAGAGGCTCATTCTCTTCATTTGTCAGGGCCTCGCTCTTCAGAGGGGTCAATAATACCCGATGCCCGAAGTTTAACTGCGCCAGGGCCAGCCGTGACTTGCTCCGGCTTAGGGTCAATTCCCCCTCATTCGAGATCAGGAAGAGGGAGGGATTTTCACCCTTCTCCTCCACCTGCAGGAAGAAAGCCAAATCCTGATATCCCAGCCGCCAACGTCCTGCGATCACCTCATCGCTCGGGCGGATCTGGAGCAGTCGTCCTTCATCGACCGCATGCCCGCGGATGGAAAGGGGAGTGGTCGCCAGATTCCGGATCAGCATTAGCCCGCCCGCCTGATAACAGCGAAAGTGAGGCGCATCGCCACTAGCGGTGCCACTTGCCAGACGGACATTATTGCTCCTCTCGGTCCCAAAATCCACCCGCGTCAGCCGCTTATTCTTCGGAGCATTGCGCTTGCTCAGCTCCGCCACCACCACCTCGCCGAGCGCGCGATCACCCAGGCCGTCCATTACTTTAAGAAAGCGTTCCCGCTCCGCCGCGTCGTTGCCACCTGCCCGGATGATCGAGTCGAGCTGCATGGCGAAGGCCGCCTTCTGCGCCGTCGGCAGCGTCTTATTCAGCACCTTCAGATCCGGCTCCGGCGGCAGATCGGAGCCGATGGCATCCTCCAGCTGACGTCCCAGAATCCCGTGATCAATTTCCGGAAAAACATTCCGAGCAAAGTCGAAGACGATCTCAAGCTCACGCGGGGTCGTCCGCCCATCGTGAACGACGAAACTCGCGAAGGTTCGCATCAGTGCTGTTGCCGTCCGCTCCTGCCGACCAGCCGGACTCCTCCGCATCAGATACCGCCTCACATGCCCCGCGATTTTTCTCGTGCTCTGATAAAGTCCCATCGTGTTGCTCTTCCTTATAGTGCGGCTCCTCATGAATACAATGCTTCCCATCCCCGGTGGCGGTGGTCATTTTCATCTCTCATGAAACGCTTCATCCTCTTTCTTCCGCTCTTCGCTCTGGCCCTCGGCGCCGGATTCGTCAGCTGCTCTGGCAGCTCGGCCTCCTCCCGCCCAGTTCGGGCCGAATCAGTGGCCATTTGGTTGAAGAATTGCACCAACATTACCTGGCTGCCTCGCCAGGTGAGCGGTCGATATGATGGTGCCTCCGCCCGCGATAACATTAATCAAACCGCAGCCGGTCATGCCGCGAAACGAAGCTCCTACGGCACCGCTCCCGGTGGCTACGTCCGTCTGGATCCTCGCATGCTACGCGCCGTCAAGATCCTTGCTGAGGAAGGCTACTCCTTCAATGTCACCTCCATCGCCGGAGGGTCGCACAGCCGCACCTCCCGCCACTATGCCGGCCTCGCCATCGATATCAATCGCATCAATGGTCGCCACGTGGGCTACGGAAATCCCTATTGGCGGAAATTCCTCCAGCGCTGCCGCGAACTCGGCGCCACCGAAACTCTCGGACCCGGCGACCGCGGCCACTCCACCCATATCCACGCCGCCTGGCCCAGGACGTAGAAGAGAGAGGGCGAGCGCGGAGGCTTGCCACGGGGAGATTCATTTTCGCTACAGTTACGGGAACCCGGTGCCTCACTGCTGGCAGGGATTGCAGGATTTGCTCTAATGACCCGTCGCTTCCGATCAAGGCATCCCGTCAAAAGGGAGGGTGATGGTGGCGGTGGTTCCACTGGATTGGTTGGCGCCGATGGTGGCGGTGCCTTGATGGAGCTTGGCAACTTCGCGGACGAAGGAGAGGCCGAGGCCATTTCCTTTCGTGCCATGGAGGGTGGGGTGGTCTTCGGGGCGGTAGGAGTAGAATCTCTCGAATGCCCGGGTAGATGCGAAGTCGGGAATGCCGCTTCCGTGGTCGGTGACGCTGATTGCAATACGGGAGTCATCGTACTTCAGAGAAAGGGTGACCGGGCCTCCATTCGGGGAAAATTGAATGGCGTTTTCAAGAAGATGATTCAGGGCAGAGCCAAGGAGAGGTTCATTACCAGTGAAGTCGAGGGAGGCGGGGAGGTCGCCGGAGAGGGTGATCTGCTTGGCCTCAGCGAGAGGGCGGAGTTGATCGAGGCTGTGTTGACAACGGGTCACGAGGTCGAAGGTGCGGGTGTCCTTGAGATGAGTCTGGGCTTCGAGGGCGGAGAGCTCGAGGAGGCGGTGGATGAGCCGCTCGCAGCGAGCGGTCTGGGAGTGTATGTTCCCTAGGAAGCGGGAGCGATCGACGGAGGACATTTCCTCGTTCAGGAGTTCGGCGGCTCCTTTGATGGCCGCGAGAGGGGACTTTAATTCGTGCGTCAGGGTTTGGATGTATTGATCGGCATACTGACGACCTTCC
>CALBVA010000180.1 GCA_937969125.1 uncultured Verrucomicrobiales bacterium
CTGACCTACTCCATCATCGGTCAGGACCCCGAACACGGTGACGGCGTCGGAGCGATCGTGTGCATCGGCGCGGACGGAAAGCCGGTCTGGAGTAATAAGGAAGTTGGCCGCTCCATCTCCACTGTGAGCGTCGCGGACGGACTCGTCTACGCTGCCGAGTATAAGGGCGATATTCACTGCTTCGATGCCAAAACCGGCAAGAAATACTGGACCCACGAAACGCAGTCCCGCATTTGGGGATCGACCCTCGTCGCCGATAACAAGGTCTGGCTTGGCACCGAAGATGGCGAACTTCACATCCTGAAAACCGGAAAGGAAAAGAAGTCCCTCGCCACCATCGAATTCCCCGCCCCGATCTACAGCAGTGCCATCGTGGCCAATGACACCGTCTACGTCGCCACGCAAACACATCTCTACGCCATCGCGACCACTCCGGAGAAGAAGTAGCAATTAGCCAAAGCGCGAAAGCCCTCGCGGATCCGCTTCCGGCGGTATTCAAAAATCACGCGGCCTGCTGGGCGCGAAGACCAGGAGTTTCCTTCCTCTTGTCATCACCGCTTTTTCCACTAGCCTGCGGGCTCATGCAGCGCGCGCTTCCTTTCATTCTTCTCGTCGTCTTTTTGGCGGCGGCACGGCTTCTCGGCTCGGTTTCCTCTGCGAACCTGATGAACTTCCAGCCGCTTGGGGCCCTCTTCTTTTGTGGAAAGGCTCTCTTTGGATGGCGGGGAGTGATTGCCCCGGCTCTCGGCTGGATCGCGACCGTCGCTTGGACAAGTGCAAATCAAGGCTACGGCTGGGATGCGCAAATTCTCGTTCCCGTTGCCGGATTCGCGGTGATGGTCGGCATGGCCTACTTCTTGAAAAAGGCCCCGGTTGGAAAAATCTTCCTCGGCTCGCTCGCCGGAGCAGTCGCCTTTTACTTCGTTTCAAATTCCCTGAGCTGGGCCTTCGATCCACTCTATTCCAAGACGCTCGCCGGCTTCTGGCAGGCGCAGACCATCGGCCTACCAGGATACGTCCCCTCTTGGGTCTTCCTGAGAAACGGCCTGCTTTCGCAAGCGATCTTCAGCGCGATCTATCTCCTGGCCTGCGGCAGCCTGCAATCGCGTGAGACCCGCGTGCTCGCGACGCAGAGCAGTCGCTGATTCGGAATAGACCCTCATTCCCGATAAAAGTAATCGAAGATCCCTCCGTGAGTTTATCGGCTTGATCCGATAATTTTCACTTGAAGAGATAAACCCTGCTCTCCGAGCCTCCTTTCAAGAGCCGCTTCTTTCGTGCGGACGATCATTGTGCGGAGATCAAAGTCCGGCGATCTATACCAGGCGTGGGTCATTGAGGTGGCAAGCCGGACAAGTCACTTCAGATGGAAGGCACCGCAGAAGTGAGATGGCAGGGAGAGCCCGGCTACAGGCTTTAATCGCGCTGAGATCAAGGGAACTGCTCACTACACACTGAAAAACTTCCCCCCGCCCTGGATCCCGCTCACCCTCGTTCCATGAAAACCGCCCTTGTGACCGGAGCTTCTTCCGGAATTGGAAAAGCCATCGCTGAAGCCCTCCTTCGAGAAGAAATGAAGGTCATTGGCCTCTGCCGGAATATCGAGAACCTACCCGCCGGGGTGACGCCGTTACGCTGTGATCTTTTTAATCCCGCTGAAATTGAGACAGCCTTTGCCGGACTGGATTCGCTCGACATCCTCGTGAACTCGGCCGGCCTCGCTCATCTCTCGCGAATGAGCGATGGCGATCCCGCGCAGTGGGAGAAGATGTGGCGACTCAATGTCCATGCTCTTAGCCTTTGCTGTCAGCAGGCTTTAAAAATCTTCCCGGCACCCGGCGGACACATTCTCAATCTCTCCTCGCTCTCGGGACATCGCGTCCCGCCGACAGGGGGATTTTACGCCAGTACGAAATTCGCTGTACGTGCGATCACGGAGGCTCTGCGGGCAGAATTAAAGGCTGATGGCTCGAAGACGCGGATCTCCTCCCTCTCCCCCGGTTTCGTCGACACGCCGCTGCTGAATACCTACTTCGCCGGTCGGGAAGAACAGCTAGCTGCCACTAAAAGCTCCATCGAGATGCTCAGCCCGGAGTCCGTCGCAGCGACTGCAGTGCACATCCTCACCTCTCCTCCCGAGGTGGAGATCAATGATATCCTGATGCGGAGCGCCGACCAGGCCGTATGAGATTATCGAATGATATCTGCCTCTGCGCTTTACATCAGGGAGGTCGCTCTGCCATGGAACTATGGTAGCTTCTGCTTTCAGAGGTCTCCCTTTTCCCCTGCCCTATGAATGACTCACCCGAACCTCTCGTCGCCATCATCGGCGGCAGTGGCTTCTATCAATTAAACGGCCTAAACGGGGTCGAAGAAATTCGGGTGGAGACACCCTACGGCGATCCCTCCGATGCCCTGATGAAGGGCCGCCTCAGTAAGCGGGAGGTCATTTTCCTGCCCCGCCATGGCCGGAGTCATCGGCTCCTGCCCAGCGAGATCAATCATCGCGCCAATATCTGGGCACTCCGCTCGGCGGGGGTAAGATTCATCATCAGCGTGACGGTGGTGGGGAGTCTGCGGAAGTCATTCGCCCCGGGTCATGTGGTACTGCCGAATCAGTTTGTCGATCGAGCCTCTGACCAGACCCGTTCGACCTTTTTCGGCGAAGGAATCGTGGGGCATGTTTCCAATGCCGACCCGTATTGCAAAAAGTTACGGGGAATTTTGGCAGAGAGCCTCTCCGACACCTCGGTGACGGTGCATCCCACGGGGACCTATGGAAATATCCACGGGCCATCTTATTCGACGCGGGCGGAGACAAAGATTTATCGCGAAATGGGCATCGATATTCTGGGCATGAGTAATGTCCCGGAAGTGAAGCTGGCTCGGGAGGCCGAGATCGCAATCGCGACAATGGCGATGGTGACGGACTACGATTGCTGGCGGCCGAACGAAGAGGTGGTGAGCAACAAAATGGTGATGCAGCAGGTCCATGAGAACGCAGAAAAGGCGAAGCAGATCATCGCCCAAGCGATCCCACGAATCCCAAGAGTGGCGGATTGGAAAGAGCACCGCCTGCTGGAGGATGCGATGGCCACGCCGCGCTACGGCTGGCCGGAAAAAACGATCGAGAAGCTCCGCCCCATTCTGCAGCCCTACCTCTAGCCTTAGCGATGATAGGGCTCGCCCCGCTTGATGGTGTAAGCACGGTAAATTTGTTCAAGGAGGACCACGAGGGCGAGTTCGTGCTGGAGGGTGAGCGGTGAGAGGGCCCAGACAGCCTGACATTTTTCACGTAGCTCCGTGGTGTGGCCATCTGATGCGCCGATCAAAAGAGAGACGGTTTTGATGCCGGGATCCATTTCCCAAGCGTTCACTTTTTCGACGAATCGGTCAGTGGTCCAAGCGGCGCCTCTTTCATCGAGCGCGACACGGTAGGTCCCCTCAGAGCGGGTGAGGAGGTCGGCCGAAACAGAGGCTGAGTCACCCGCCTTCAGGTAGATCAATTCTACCTTTGCCCCGCGTCGCAGACGCTTGAGATATTCCTCGATCCCGGTCTTGGCGTAAGCGAGGGCAGGCTTGCCAGCGGCGAGGATGCGGAAGGTCATGGGGTGATTTAGGAGCCCACCTGCGCCCAATTCAATACCTGGTTCAGATGTGAGATCTTCTTTTCGGTACCGGGCATTACCCAGGAGAGAGATGACTTGATCGCTTCATGGGCAAAGTCATGGGCGAGCTTTGCGGCGTCCGGGATGGAGAGGCCCTTGGAAAGTCCGGCGGTTAAAGCCGCCGCAAGGGTGCAGCCGGTCCCGTGGGTCTGGTCGATCTCAATGTGCGGCGCGGTGAAACGGGTCATTTCACCATCGATGACGAGAAGGTCCTGATGGTCCGGTCCTTCGGGTAAATGACCTCCTTTGAGGTAACAGGCGCAATTGTATTTCTCCGCCAGCTCATAGGCAGCTTTCTCTTGTTCCTCGGCGATGAGAACGGGGCGACCGAGCAGGATTCCGGCTTCGGGAAGATTTGGCGTGATCACGGTGGCGAGCGGGAGGAGGCGGTCGGAAATGGCTAGCAGTGCGTCCTCCACTAAAAGCGGATCACCGGTGGAGGCGACCATGACGGGATCCACGACGAGGGGGATGTTGATGTCGGCGACGAGCTCGCAGACGGCGACGATGTGGGACTTTGAGTAAAGCATCCCCGTTTTAATCGCTCCGACGGGGTAGCTTTTTAAAAGGAGCTCGATCTGGCTTTGCAGGAGATTCACCGGAACCGGGTGGACTTGGCTGACCACGGCGGGGGTCTCCGCTACGATGCAGGACACGGCGGTGAGTCCGTGCACACCAAGGGAGGAGAAGGTCTTCAGATCTGCCTGCATTCCTGCTCCAGCAGAGCAATCAGAACCAGCGATGGTGAGAGCGGGAGAAGGGATCATTGTCAGACCGTAGTGGTAGGGCGGAACTCATGCAAGTGAACCCGCCCACGATACCAGCAGCGTCCTCGCACCGGAGTGGGATTTAAGCCTTTACCGCCTCCGCATGGAATCTAGCTTCACCGCACATGACTGGTCCCCATCTCTATCAGACCTTTTCTCTGGCGACCTCCGGATTCGTTCTCGGGCTCGTCTTCCTCGTGCTCTACAGCCTGATGTTTTTCAAGCCGGAGCCCGCGAAGGCCTGGGCGAAGAAGCTCCCCCGCCACCACCAGGCCGGGACCTACGTGATGGCGATCGGGATGATCTGGTTCTGGCTGCTGATCGCTCCGACCGGGAAGGGCTTCCTCTCCGCGCTTACGATGGACCTCGGCGAATTCACGCCCATGAAGCCTTACCTCCAACTCGCGGTCCCCTTGTTCTGCATCGGAATGATTGTGTGTGTGCGGGAGTTCCTCTTCGTCCGCGGACTCGGTCTCTGCCTGCTCATGGCCTCGGCTCCCCTACTCTATGCGGCGGACTATGAAGACGCCCCGATGCGTTTCCTAATGCCCACGGTCTGTTATATCATGATTGTGAAAGGGCTCTTTTTCGTGGGAATGCCCTACCTCTTCCGGGATGGCATGAATTGGTTACTGGCCAATGACAACCGCTGGCGTGCCGCGAGCCTTGGCGGGATGATTTTAGGATTGGTATTTGTCATCCTCGGCCTGACTGTCTGGCGTGGACATTGATCGTGTCATGACGCCGCCCTGGTATGTCCTGGGCCACCAAAATCCAGATGCCGATGCCATCTGCTCCGCCATCGGGCATGCCGCCTATCTGAATGATCTCGGCGAGTCCGAGGCCAAGGCCGCCCGCTGTGGCGAGGTCCCTCCGAGGGTGAAAATCGTTCTCGAACGGGCCGGCCTTCCTGCTCCGCCCTTGGTCGATGACGTCCGCCCCACTGCGGGATCGATCTGCCGGAAGAGTGTGGTCGCGGTGCGTCTGGATGACACTTTCCTGATGGCCTACCGGCTCATGGTTGACCATGGGGTGCGCGCTGTCCCGGTGCTGAACAATGGCGGTGAGGTCTGCGGCCTCCTGCACTTCCTCGACCTCCTGCAATTACTCCTTCCCCCGGCGACCGATGGCCGGAACGTCAAGCTCCTCCACGCCAGCCTCGAAAACATCGGAGCCACCCTCGGCGCATCCGTGACCTTCGGAGCCACTCCGCCCAGCGAGGAAGAGGACCTCATTATGATGGTGGGTGCCTCCAGCCAAAAAACGGTGGGGCAGCGACTTCAGGCCGCGAAGGATGAGGGACTGGTCTCAAAGTATCTCGTGATCTGTGGGGACCGACCGCACGTCCATCAACAAGCCGTCGACTTCGGAGTCCGCGCGCTTCTCGTCACCGGAGGGTATTCCATCGAGCCGAAGCTCGCGGCGATAGCGAAAGAAGCAGGGATGGTCATCATCTGTAGCCCGCACGACACCGCGACGACGGTGAAATTAGCCCTCTGCGCACGGAAGGTCCGGAATATCATCAGCGACGACTTCATGGCCCTGCCCTCCAAT
>CALBVA010000181.1 GCA_937969125.1 uncultured Verrucomicrobiales bacterium
CATTCCAGAGTCCTTCTCGAAGGCACTCGCGGGACAGACTCTCATCGGTGAGATGAATCAGCCCACTCTCGTCCGCTACCTTCCTGATACCGGAATCACCACCACGAGCCAGGGCACTACCATTCCCTTTCTCAATGGCGAAGATCTCGGGCGCGGAAATAACCGCATGACCTTCACTAGCGATGGCTCTCTCTGGGTCGGCAAGACTCACCTCTCATGGCCCGGTGCGGAAGGATTGGTCTGCATTCGGAAGCAGGATGCCAAGGCTCCCCTTTTCGCCATCGAGGCCGTGAACTTCACCGGAGATGGCTTCATTGTGAAGTTCACTGACTCCCTCGATCTACAGCCAGTCAGTCTCACCCGCCACACCTACGACTACCACGCCGAATATGGCTCTAAGAAAACCGACGCAGCCGTGATCCTCTTCGGTGACGGAAGTGTGACCGCCATCGACGATCACACCTGGAAGATCGCGGTCTCTAATCCAAGCGAAAAATATCTCTACACCCTGGATTTCAAAGGAGTGAAATCAAAAGCCGGGAAACCGTTGCTGGGTGACATTGCCTACTATCACCTGATCTCTGCAAAAAAGTGAGTCAGGTTCACTTGACCGCTCCGCATCGCTCGCGTAGTTCCCCTGCGAAACCATGCCAGTCCTCGTAGGAAAAAAAGCACCGACCTTCACCGCCAAGGCGGTTCAAGGTGAAAACATCATCGATTCCTTCTCGCTCGATCAATTCATCGGGAAGAAATACGTCGTCTTCTTCTTTTACCCGAAGGATTTCACCTTCGTCTGCCCCACGGAACTTCATCGCTTCCAGGAAGAGCTGGCGGAGTTTGAGAGTCGCAATGTCGCCGTCGTCGGCTGCTCCACCGACTCGGAATTCTCCCACTGGGCCTGGCTGAATACGCCCAAGAACAAGGGTGGCATTCAGGGCGTGAGCTACCCACTCGTCGCTGACATTAACAAGACGATCTCGGAAGCATTCGACGTCCTCGCCGGCGAGGAAACCATCGATGAAGATGGCAACTACTCCATCAACGGTGAGATGGTGGCCTATCGGGGCCTCTTCCTCATCGATCTCGAAGGCACCGTCCGCCATCAAGTCGTTAATGACATGCCGCTGGGCCGCTCCATCCGCGAGTGCCTCCGCGTCATCGATGCCCTCCAGCACTTCGAGGCCCACGGTGAAGTCTGCCCCATGGACTGGCAAAAAGGCGACATCGCCATGAATGCCGACCATCAGGGAGTCTCCGACTACCTCGGAAACCAGTAATTTCCCCTCTCCCCTCCAAGACAGCCTCGCCCGTGAAAACGGCCGGGGCTTTTTCAAACCCGTAAGTCATCTGTTAATCGCCGCCCTCGCAGATCCTATGGGTTTACTCGCCACCTCCATGCCCTGCCTTCCAGGAGAACGAGGGATATAGCCTCGCATCCTTCACGACATTCGTCATCCTGCTCTCGTGACCGAATTAGAAACCGCCATTCACGCCGCGAAGGAAGCCGGGAAGCTTCTGCGGGAGAACTTTCATCAGCCAAAGCATGTCGATGAAGCCCTCCACCATGACCTGAAACTCGCCCTCGATAAGGAATCGCAAGATCTCATTACGGGCATCATTTTAAAGGAATTCCCCGGCCACGCTATCTACGGTGAGGAAGGACTTGCCGGTGATCAATCCTCCCCGCATCAGTGGATCGTCGATCCCATTGATGGCACCGTAAACTTCTTCTACAGCATCCCTCACTTCTGCATCTCCATCGCCAAACGAGTGGACGGCGAACTCGTCCTCGGCATCATTTATGATCCCATGGTCAATGAACTCTGGACCGTCGAAAAAGGCAGCCAGCCCCAGCTCAATGGCAACCCCGTCACCGTTAGCTCGCGCGAAAAGCTAGAGGAGTCCGTCCTCTTCGTCGGCTGTGGCAAGGATGAGGAAGCCTTAAAAACCGGCCTCACCCGATTCAAGAATGGCTCCCTCCGTGCGCGAAAAATGCGAATGATGGGATCGGCCGCCCTTGGCATGGCCTACATCGCCTGCGGACGCTTGGACGCCTACATTGAATCACGTATCTCGCTATGGGATATCGCGGCCGGCCAGCTCATGATCGAGGCCACAGGCGGACGCGTCGACCTCGTCCCTCACGAAAATACTCCCGACGTCTATTCCATCGTCGCCACCAATGGAAAAATCCCCATCGAAGAAATCCTATGATCCGCTCCGGAATCGGATACGACGTCCACCAATTCGCCGAAGGCCGCCCGCTCATCCTCGGCGGTGTGGAGATCGCGCACACCCACGGTCTTGATGGCCACTCCGATGCCGATGTCCTCAGCCATGCCATAGCCGATGCCGTTCTCGGAGCCCTCGGCCTCCCGGACATCGGATATTATTTTCCTCCCGGCGACGCCTCCTGCAAGGACATCGTCTCCCTCCGCATTCTCGAAAAATGCGCTGCTCTTTGTGAGGAGCACGGCTACCAGCTAATGAACGTCGACTCTTCTCTCGTCGCCGAAGCTCCCCGTGTCCTCTCTCACGCTCCCGCCATGAAGCAAAAAATCGCGCAGGCCCTCGGCGTCACTCCTGCCGACATCGGTATCAAAGCCACCACCAACGAAACGATGGGCTTCGTTGGCCGCCACGAAGGCATCGCTGCCTTCGCCACTGCGCT
>CALBVA010000182.1 GCA_937969125.1 uncultured Verrucomicrobiales bacterium
CCCACAGAAGGAAGCATCGAGGCCTTGGGGCTTTATTTTTTAGCCCCTTCAAGGCTACTCCCGGCCAGATCAATCGCGGACCAGTCTGAAGTAGCTCCTCATGCTTCACCTGATTTGCCAAAAAACTTGATCTGCTGAGAAGGGCCGGTTTTGGGCCGGTGAAAAAACCGGCACCCAGGAATGAGCTTCTATTGACCACTCCTCGTCGCTCTCCACGGGTTGCGAGAATTCCGATAGGAACGCCTTCGGGAGTGAAAAATCCGGCATTGACAGCAGCAATGGCACCTTTTCCGACATCTGCGGAGGTGCCATATTCTGAACCCGGGCCCTTGGCCTGATCGATAACCCGCATCTCGAAGTTCCTGCGATCAAAACTTAGAATCGTAAGGTCGATGCCATCCTTCTGAAGCTGCCACAACTTAAGATCGTGGTGTGTTTGCTCAGTCACCGGCTTGGCTGGGGAAGCATTCATTGGCGAGGTATTAGCAGGAGGCGTTTGAATGATCTTGGGTTTTTCTGGGACACATTCGATCTGTATAGCGGTCTGTCTGGAATGACAACCTGCTGTGAGCAGGCCGACCAATCCCCCTGTGATGATGTTCAATCCGATCCTCATTTTTTAGAAGCTGTTGCGAGCATTGTCTGAAAGTTCGGTGGAATTTCCTCGCGGTCAACTATGAGAGTCTCCACCTCATCGAAACCCGCTGCGGCTATCATCTCGGCCAACTCCACCTCCGAAAATCCTAGCCAAGTATCGAAATACAGCTCCCGCGCCTTCTCAAAGGTATGCTGCAATAAATCCAGCACAACCAGCCGCCCTCCCGGCTTGAGGATCCGGTATGCCTCCGCCAACGCCACCTCCGGATGCTCTGCGTGATGCAGCGCCTGCGAAAAAATCGCCAGATCCACTTCGGCATTTTCAATGGGCACCTCCTCAATATCACCCAACCGGTAGTCCAGATTCGGTAGTTCATTTTCCTCCGCCAATTTCTGTCCGAATTCCACCATCTTTTCCGAGTGATCTATCGCGATCACCCTCGTCGCCCGCTGTGCCATCAGCTGCGAAAGCGTTCCCTCGCCCGCTCCCAGATCAGCCACCACTTCGTAATTCAGGATTTTTAGCATCGCCTCCGCCAAGCCCTTCCAGCTCCGCCCGGGAACATATTCCCGCCCGAACTTCCCCGCCAGCTCATCAAAGTAAGCCCGCACATGATCCTTTCGCTTTCGTAAAATATGTCGCAATGACGCTCCGTCTTTCTCCGTCTCTGGCAACTCCGCTGCAGCCTCCCGCACGATTCTTTCCAATTCCACCGGCACCGCTGCCGTGTAGATATTATTCTTCCCCGAACGTTGATCGGCTACCAATCCCTCCTTCTTCAGCTGCGAAAGTTGGGTCGAAATTCGCGACTGCCCCATTCCCAGGATCTGCTGCAGCTCTGCCACCGACAGTGATTCCTCACCGAGTAACAGGAGAATCCGCAATCGCGTCGGGTCCGCGATCAGTTTCAGGCAATTGAGAATTGACGGCATAGCTAGAGGGCACTACACGACGCATCAACGCATCGCGATTTAACGATATCAAATAATCCAGCCATGAGCAAATCCTTCATTTTTTCTTCCGAGTCCGTTGGCGAAGGCCATCCTGACAAAGTTTCCGATACCATTTCGGATGCCATCCTCGACGCCTGCCTCGCCGTTGACAAGAACAGCCGTGTTGCCTGTGAAACTCTCGTGAAGTCCAATCAGGTCGTCGTAGCCGGTGAGATCACTATTCCCAAGCTTGGTGCTAAGCCGATCAGTGACGCCATCAATGTTGAAGGCGTGATTCGCGAGGCCATTCGTGGCATTGGCTACACTAATGACGACGACATTTTCCATGCCGATAGTGTCTTCATCACGAACCTCCTCACCATCCAATCACCTGACATCGCTCAGGGTGTGGATGCTAAGAAGGCGAAAGGAAAAAAGACCGAAGAGCAAGGGGCAGGTGATCAGGGAATCATGTTCGGATACGCTTGTGATGAGACCGATGAACTCATGCCTGCGCCCATCATGTTCGCCCACCGTCTCGGTCGTGAATTGACCAAAATTCGCAAAGCAAGAAGGCAAGCCAAGTGGCTCCGTCCCGATGCCAAGTCACAGGTTGCTGTTGAGTATGTCGATGGCAAGCCCACCCGTATTGTGAATGTGGTCATCTCCACCCAGCATTCCGCTGATGTCGACCACGCCACCATCGAGAAATTCTGTATCGAGAAAGTTATTAAAAAGGTCCTCCCGAAAAAGCTCCTCACCAAGGACACCGAGTATCTCATCAACCCAACCGGTCAATTCGTTATCGGTGGTCCTCAAGGAGACTCTGGCCTGACCGGTCGTAAGATTATCGTGGATACCTACGGTGGATGGGGGCGCCACGGTGGTGGTGCCTTCTCCGGAAAAGATCCTTCAAAGGTCGATCGCTCCGCTGCCTACATGGGCCGTTGGGTTGCTAAAAACGTCGTCGCCGCCGGACTCGCCCCCATCTGCGAAATCCAATTCGCCTACGCGATCGGCCACCCAGAGCCACTCAGCATTAATATCGACACCTTCGACACCGGAGACGACGAAAAGATCCTTGCGGCAGTTAAAAAGGTCTTCTCTTTCAAACCCGCTGACATCGTGAAGCAGCTCAAGCTCCTCCAGCCGATTTACTCCGCGTCCACTAACTACGGGCACTTTGGTAAGGAGGACGCTGATTTGCCGTGGGAAGCTTTGAATAAAGTTGCCGCTCTTAAAAAAGCAGTGAAGTAGTTCTAAGTTCTCAATCATGACTTCCAGACCGTTCGAAAAACTCGACGTATGGAAGCGTGGCTGTCGACAGGCTCTCGCCGACACCCGCGACTACGGCTTGAAGAATCAGATGGAAAGGGCCCCTGTCTCAGTCCCTTCAAACATCGCCGAAGGCTCCAAGGCCTCATCAACTTCTTCTTCAAAGACTGAAAACTTTCAATTCTCCCCGTCTTGCTCAAAAATTTTCTAAAACCAAAAACTTAACTCCACAAAACTCAAATGTCAGATTACAAAGTCAAAGATATCGGTCTCGCTGCCTTCGGTCGCAAGGAACTTGACGTTGCCGAGCACGAAATGCCCGGCCTTATGGCCACTCGCGAAAAGTATGGTCCTGCCAAACCTCTCGATGGCGTCCGCGTCATGGGCTCGCTCCACATGACCATTCAGACCGCCGTCCTCATGGAGACTCTCCGTGAAGTCGGTGCGGACGTCCGCTGGTGTTCCTGCAACATTTTCTCCACTCAGGACCACGCTGCAGCCGCCATGGCTGAGGCTGGTTATCCCGTCTTCGCCTGGAAAGGGGAGACCCTCGAAGAATACTGGTGGTGCACTTGGCAGGCTCTTCGTTTCCCGAATCCTGCGGGCGGAAATCCTCTCGGTCCCCAGCTCATCGTGGACGACGGAGGCGACGCCACTCTTCTCATCCACAAAGGGTACGAGCTCGAAGACGGTTCTGATTGGGTCAATGAGCCCGCTTCTTCCACCGAGGAAGCCGTCATCAAGGACCTCCTCAAACAGATCCACAAAGAGTTCCCCGGAATCTTCCACGAGTGGGTTCCTGAGCTCAAGGGGGTCTCCGAAGAGACCACCACGGGTGTCCACCGCCTCTATCAGATGCAGCGTGACGGAAAGCTTCTTTTCCCCGCGATTAACGTGAACGACTCCGTCACCAAGTCTAAGTTCGACAACCTCTACGGCTGCCGCGAATCTCTCATCGATGGCATCAAGCGTGCCACCGACGTCATGATCTCCGGCAAAGTCGGCGTCGTCTGCGGATACGGTGATGTTGGTAAAGGCTGTGCCCAAGCCCTCCGTGCTCAGGGTGCGCAGGTCGTTGTTACCGAGGTCGATCCCATTTGCGCCCTTCAGGCCGCTATGGAAGGTTTCCGCGTCCTCACTGTCGAAGACACCCTCGGCTGGGGTGACATCTACGTCACCACTACCGGTAACTTCAACATCATCCGCGCCGATCACATGGACAAGATGAAGGACCAAGCCATCGTTTGTAACATCGGCCACTTCGACAATGAGATCCAGATCGCCGAGCTTGAAGCACTCGATGGCGTTGAGAAACTCAACATTAAGCCACAGGTTGACAAATACACCTTCAAGAATGGCAACAGCATCTACATGCTCGCCGAAGGTCGCCTCGTGAATCTTGGATGTGCCACCGGCCACCCTAGCTTCGTCATGTCGAATAGCTTCACCAACCAGACCCTCGCTCAGATCGCACTTTGGGAGACCAAAGACAGCCGCGAGATCGGCGTCGAAGTCCTTCCGAAAGAGCTCGACGAAGAAGTCGCCCGCCTTCACCTCGACAAGATCGGTGCCAAGCTCACCGTCCTCAGTCAGGAGCAGGCCGATTACATCGACGTCAAACCCGAAGGCCCCTTCAAGCCCGCGCACTACCGCTACTAAGAAAGGAATTGCGATTCCCAAATCGCGATAACCCAAGTCTCAGCCCGCCTCGCTCCTGACCGCGGCGGGCTTTTCTGTCTGCTTTAGATCCAAACCAGCTATAACGTCAAAGTCACCGACGTCGCCTGGCTCTTTTCCTTGATTTCCCTCAGCGCGTCTAGCCCAGCCCACAGCAGCGCTTAAACTTCACCCCGCTCCCGCAGGGACAAAGCGCATTTCGAGATAACTTGGGCGTCAGGCGTATTACGTTGGAAGCTTTGACCTCGTCCCGGAGAACCTTCCGGATCTTCCCGTAAGTGAGCTGAATTTTTGCGATCCATGCCTCATCCAGCAACGCTTTCATTAGCCGTAAGGCAGTGGGAGAATCCATCAGATCCGGGCTCATGAAGTCAATAGACAGACCTGACATATCCCGGCTCATCTGATCGTCAATCTTCCCCCACTTGGCATAAAACGCTGGTTTCTCCCATCCGTAGTTCACCGTCGAAACGTGTTTCTTGTCATGATAGATTTTAATGATTGTCTTCCGACAGTCGCATTTGGGGTCCGTGCAGTAGAAATCGACAAAGGCATATTCACCATTCGGTAGATATGAGCCTTCCAAGACGTTCGTCTTCAGCACTTGGTGCTCGTCTCCAATAATTTCCCCGGCCGGGATGAAGTTCATGGACGGAAGAAAATCACTGCCCTATGCCATCGGCAATCAAAAATCTGGGACCTGCCCCCTGCTTGATTTCCCATAAACTCCACTACAATCCTCATGGCTTTTGACGCAATTGAAGCTGAAACGATTCTCAAGCAGCTCGAGGACAAGTTTTGGGATCATCCGGCATCTGTGGTCGCGGCTGCGACGGGGAGTCACTTTATTCCTCAGCGCACCATAATG
>CALBVA010000183.1 GCA_937969125.1 uncultured Verrucomicrobiales bacterium
TTACATCCACACCTTCCGGGTCGAGTTTGGACTTTGAAGATATATGACTTCTTATCCGGTGTGAGTGCCTCATATGCGGTTCTTGTTCATCAACGTAGTGTTTTGCCTGCAGCTTCCTTCAGCGGACACCTCGCGGTGGACACCTTGCCGTCCGGCTAGTGGTTCCCTCTACCGGGTCCACAGGGGACTTGAACCCCCAAGTCAGCGCGCCCTGCCGGGCGCACATATGAAAAAAGCGGCACCGGATTCGGTGCCGCTTTTTTGGAAATCCCACCGCCTGACTGAGGGAGAATTATTTTCAAACGGTGTTCAAATTTGGCCGGACCGCGAAGCCCGACCAGGATGCCGAGGCAACCTATTTATACCGCCGACCTATTGACCGGCAGGGTTGTCCTTTGCAGGACGGAGTGGTTCGTAGGTGTGTATTATGAACCTTTCAAGAAACTGATGAATTCGATCCGATCCGCCAAGCAGAAAAGACGAATAGGGTGAATTTCTAGCCATTCAGCTGGCCGCGCTGGAGAAAGAGATCAATACCGTCCGTGAGCGCGATCCAGCTAGCCTCGATAATACTGTCCGAAACGCCGACCGTTCCCCAGGTTCTCTCTCCGTCACTGTGGACAATGAGGACCCGTGTTTTGGCGGCGGTGGCGTCACCGCCATCTAGAATGCGCACCTTGTAATCGATGAGCTGGACTTTTTCGATGTCAGGGAAAAACGAGACGAGGGCTTTGCGCAGAGCACCATCGAGAGCATTCACTACTCCGTGACCTTCAGAAACGGTGTAAGTCGGCTCACCTTTAATATCGAGCTTCACCGTGGCTTCGCACACAGGATTATGTCCGTCGCGATATTGCCGGAAGGAGCAATGATACTCGCGGAGTTGCCACGGACGCTCGCAGATGCCGAGTTGGCGGCGAATCAAAAGCTCCAGTGATCCCCCGGCAGCTTCGAAGGAGTATCCCGCCTGTTCGAGCTTCTTAACCTCACCGAGAATGGCCTTGGCTTCATCACTCCCCTTCTCCAAATCGAGTCCCAGCTGCTCGGCTTTCATGAGAATATTGGATTGACCGGAGAGTTCGCTCACCAGAATTTGTTGCTCATTGCCAACCTGTTCAGGGCGAATGTGCTCATAGGTGCGGGCGAGCTTTTGCACCGCGTTGACGTGCATTCCGCCCTTGTGCGCGAAAGCGGTCCGCCCAACGAAGGGAGCTCTTGCGAAGTGGGGGTTATTGGAAACATCATCCACAAAAAAGGAGAGATCCCGCATCCCGGCAACTTCGGTGCCGGTATCACATTCCATCTTCAGCTCCACGATGGGAATGACAGAGGTAAGGTTGCAGTTACCCGTCCGCTCACCGTAGCCATTAATAGTTCCTTGGACCTGGGTCGCTCCGGCCTCGATTGAGGCGATGGCGTTGGCCACCGCCATCTCACAGTCATTGTGCGTGTGAATACCGAGTGGGGTATCAGGGAAAGTCTGGCGCACGATGCGACTCATCTCCGCAACCTCAGTGGGCAGGCAACCGCCATTAGTGTCGCAAAGAACCAGCCAATCAGCACCGCCCTCAACGGCGGCGCGCAAGGTAGCTATGGCGTGCTCCGGCCCATCCTTGTAGCCATCGAAAAAGTGCTCAGCGTCATAGACCACTTCGCGGCCCGCCGCTTTCAGGTAGCGGCAGGTATCCCTGATCATGGCCTGATTTTCCTCAGCGGTGGTGCGGAGGACCTCGGTAACCTGTAACTCCCAGCTCTTGCCAAAAATAGTGATCACCGGCGTGTTTGCATCAATGAGCAACTGCACCTGCGGGTCATCCTCGACCGCGAGATCCGCCCGGCGGGTGGAGCCGAAGGCTGCGATTTTGGAGTGCTTCCACTCTTCTTCTGCGGCGGCCTTAAAAAACTCAATATCCTTGGGATTCGAGCCAGGCCAACCACCCTCGATGTAATCTACCCCAAAGTCATCCAGTCGCTTGGCGATGCGGATCTTATCCAGGCCTGAGAGGGAGAATCCTTCCCCCTGCGTGCCATCGCGAAGGGTCGTGTCGTAAATGCGGACCTTGGCTGGTCTTGCGGAGGCGCTAGCTTGATCGCTCATGATTGCTGGGAGTGTGCGGGGGACGGGCGGGACGCTATGGGAACGACACAAAATCTGCAATACACATCTCAAGGCATCTGGGCCTCCCGGGGCCACTTGCACTTGGTGAAAACAGCGAATCACCAGGTGGCATCTGGGGAGCGGACCGAGTCAGGGGGCAGCTCTCGCTCCTCCCAATCCCCTTAACCCTTAACAGCATGTCGGACTTGGATCCTATCGGGCTTTTTTTGGGTTGGGGAAATCATTCCCGCGAAAGTTCATCGAGTAAATCCTCCGCAACGTAGGTCCAGATTTCGATCAAAGTAGGATGATAAAAGGGCACGTCCAGCAGCTCCGCCACCGTCATTTCTTGATGCAGAGCCATCTGGATGACGTGGCTGGAATCCACCACTTCCGGGCCAATTGCCGCCCCTCCGAGAATGCGACCATCCTTCTTCGCTGCGAGCAACTTCACGAAGCAGTGGCGGGCATCTTTGATTTCCCCTTTCCCCTGGTCCATGAAATCATACTTCGCCTCCACACACTCGATTCCCCTCTCCTCCGCTTCGCTTTTGCTCAATCCCACCTTCACCACCTCCGGATCGGTGAAGATTCCCAGCATCGTCTGATCCTCCTCCCAGCGGGCTTCGCAATCCTTGTTGAGAATATTCTTCGCCGCCGCCTCACCCTGGATCACGGCGAGATGCACCACGGGGAGTGGGCTGGCGCAATCGCCCACAGCATAGATGTGCGGCTGGCTGGTGCGGCAGCCGGCATCAATGACAATCCTCCCCTTAGCCGTCACTACTGAAGCTTTTTCGAGGTCCAATTGATCCGTCAAGGGCTTCCGGCCGGTTGCCACTACGAGGGCCTTAAACTTCCGGGTTTCGCCATTGCAGATTAGTATGAACTCTCCGCCCTCGTGGCTCACCTTCGTGATCGAGGTCTGCTCCAACACCTCGATCTCGCGGTCGCGGCTGATCGCAACCATGGCTTCGGAAATATCGCGGTCGAATTCTCCCAGTACCGTGCTTCGCGCGATCACCGTGACTTTCGCTCCCAAGCCTTCGAGCAGATGGGCGCACTCCATACCAATTGCCCCCGTCCCAAGAACAGCCACGCTCTCAGGAAGCGAAGGCAATTCCACCACCTCATCGCTCGTCCAATACGGGGTGTCCGAGAGCCCCTCGATCTCCGGCACAAAAATTTCCGAACCCGACGCCACCACAAAGTGATCTGCCATCATGGTTCCCACGCCATGGCTCACCAGGATCTCGTTCGGTCCGGTGAATTTTGCAAAGCCGCGCACCAATTCATAAGTGCCGGAGCGCATCGACTTCTCCCGCCACTCCTGAAAGCCTCCCACCAGCCGTTGAGTCCGCGCGCGGAGGGCATCGATGTCTACATCCGGCTCATGCGGAGCGATGGCGAACTCTCCGGCTTCCCGCATCGCCCGCGCTCGGTCGGCGGTTTCAATGAGCGTCTTTGATGGCATGCACCCCTTGAGAATGCAAAGCCCGCCCAGCTCCTCTGAGCCATCGACAAGAGCGACCTTCAAGCCACCATTTCCCGCCCTCTGCGCCGCAGCGTGCCCACCGCTGCCTCCACCGATCACGATGAGATCATAATAATTTTCTGACATGCTAGAAAGCTAGTGTGAAGCACACTAAGTTCAATCAATCATACTGAGCGCTTCATATTTTCTGTTAGATTATCGAGATGTATAGAGTCACCTTCACCTTATGGCACCTCAGTCTTACTCCAATGAATTCGATTTCGAAGGTGACAATCAGACTGGCCACAGACCGATGCATTGATGAAACTTTTCTCCATGTTCTTCAGATTTTTGATCCTCATTTTTGCGATTCTCACCATGGTCTCTTGTCAGCAATCTACGATCCATCCCGAATCAACGGTGGTCGTCAAGGAGGTCCGCATTCCCAAAGGGATGCCTTGGTATTCACGTTTTGCGAGCCACAGCTTTGTCGATTATCGTGAGTCTTCCGAGTCCGACTGGAAACGCTTGGAGATTGTCAATAAAAGCAGCGGGATCGTGCATCGGAAAATTTCGGAACAGGAGGCAAAAGCAAACAGGAGATGGGGAAACTCCGTTCGCTTAGTCTCCCAGTCTCAGGCCGAAGGCACACTACACGAGGAAAATTGCGCACTTAACCCGTTGATTTTCAATTTTTTCGCGAAAAAAGGTTGACTTGTTGAGGGACCTCCAAAATTGGAGTGCTTAATCTCAAACTTCTTCAGCCCCTCGCAGAGAGCTTGCAGGG
>CALBVA010000184.1 GCA_937969125.1 uncultured Verrucomicrobiales bacterium
GTCGTTCAAAATTAAGTGCGACCCCTTCGGGTTGATCTGTTTCTCCTGATTCATTACAGGCAAATAATACCAACCCAACACAAAGAAATGGCGAATATATTTTACTAAGTATTTTCATCGTTAATATAGCTTTATATGAGCGTGTAGTGAATCCGCTCGACTGCACTCAACCATATCCCGCCCAAAAGTCGAGTCTGGTCAAAATTCATTCGGAAAAATTGACCATTATTTTATTCGGCATAAAATAGGTTATGCCGAATAAACAGTGGCTCCCTGCCCTCCCCTCCTGATCGTCTGGAGTGCCGATAGAATCAGCATATCCTACCCATTCACCAAATTTTCCACGAAGGTTGGGGAAAGTGCTCTCACCGACCGGAAGCGGGACGGCCACCTCGAGCACGTTCAGCAGATCTCCAATCATAGTTAGTTATCAAGCTCTATGGCTACAGCGACGACGACATCACGCTTGAGAAGATCGAAGGGCGATGAAGGAATCGTTCTCGAGATACGATCAGATCGTGTATGGTCTCGAAGATCATTGGAAAAAGAAAACCTGCGATCCTTTCGGAAACGCAGGTTGATGGGGTAAAATTGGAGCAATCCTTCCTCGTTTCTAAAACGGGATGTCGTCGTCGTCGTTGTCGAAATCAGCAGCGGCTCCTCCCTTGGCAGGTGGGGCCTGGCTTTTAGGAGCGGCGTCCTGCGGTTGTGATTGTTGTGCCTGTGGTTGTTGCGGAGATCCTCCGGCAGCTCCCTGTGGGTAATTTCCGCCGCCCTGGCCTCCTTGATTTCCTCCACCCTGGCCGCCAATGAACTGCATGTTCTCTCCGACGACGCGGAGGCGGCTGCGCTTTTGGCCGGTGGTTTTGTCATCCCACTGGTCCAGCTGGAGGCGTCCTTCGATGAAGACGGAGCGTCCTTTGCTGAGGTATTGACCGGCAATTTCTGCCTGACGCCCCCAGAGGGTAACATCGACGTAGGTGACTTCCTCGATGCGCTCACCATTGTCGCCGGTGCGGATTCGGTTAACTGCCATTCCGAGATCACAGACTGCCGTCCCTTTCGGGGTGTAGCGAACTTCAAGATCCCGGGTGATGTTCCCGAGAAGCATGACTTTGTTGACGTTGGCCATGGCGGTGAGGATGGGATGGCGGAGGTCATTGGACCGCCCGCTTTGGTTCGGGAAAGTTTAAGCGAGACGCTGGAAGTGCTGAAGGTGCACGGAGTCGTTCAGGGTGAGGCGGGATTTGATCTTCTCGATGATGTCAGCTTCGCCTTCGAAGATGTAGTTCACGTAGTGTCCTCCATCAAGCTTGCGCGCGTTGTAGGCGAACTGCTTGCGGCCGATCTGCTTGATTTCATCGAGCTTGGCGCCCTCTGCTTCGAGTTCCTTGGCTACTGCGCCGACAAGGTCGTCAACGCTCTTCTCGGTTCCCTGGGTGTTCAGGACAATGAGGCCCTCGTACTTGCGATTCATCTTCTTCCGTTGGTGTTTTCGGTTTTTTAGGAGTTCGGGTATTGAACTCATTGGCGGCTTTTTCAGGACCGCTCGAAGCGGCAAGCTGAACAGCATCGGCGGCTCTTGCAAGTGTGTTTTCAAGGAGTTCTCGTTCGGCCACCGAGAAGCTGCCGAGGACATGGCCCACGAGCTGTTCTCCGGCTACTCCGCCAATGCCAAACTTCAAGCGGGGAAACTGGTCATTCGGGAGGTGAGCGAGCAGGGAACGGATGCCGTTATGCCCGCCATGGCCGCCATTCATACGAAAGCGGAGATGACCGAGGGGCAGGGCGATGTCATCATAGACGACGAGAATTTCCTCGGGTTTCCAGCGATAGAAGCGGGCCATGGAGCCGACCGCACGCCCACTCTCATTCATGTAGGTGAGTGGCTGGATGAGGGTGACATCGTCCAGCCCGGGAATGTTGGCGATGCGGGACTCCCATTTGGTGGCGAGTTGGAATTTCGCACCGGCGCGCTCGACGAGGAGATCGAGGATGCGAAAGCCGACATTGTGCCGGGTCTTGAGGTATTTGTCCCCGGGATTTCCGAGTCCGACGATGGCCTTGATGCTCACGGGATCAATCTACTGTGGAGTGCCAATGATACGGATAAAAAAACACCTGCAGCCCGGAGGCGACAGGTGTTTTTGAAAAATGAATTCTCCGGGTGGAGGATTACTCAGCGGCTTCGGCTTCCTTAGCTTCGCCTTCTTCTCCGTCTTCGAGTTCAGCGTGCTTGGTAGCGCGGGACTCATTGACGATGGCCACAAGGACCTCAGGTGCAAGCGTAGGCTCGACGCCTTCGGGGAACTTAAGGTCACCGATGGTGATGGAGTCACCCACTTCAAGGTGCTCGATATCTGCTTCGATGATTTCGGGGAGGTCCTTGGGAGAACAGCTGATGTCGAGGTCGCGGACAAGCTGCTCGAGAATACCACCGGCTTTCACACCTGTAGGCTCACCGTGAAGCTCGAGAGGGATGGAGGCGGAAATCTTCATGCCCTCGGTGACGGCGAGGAAGTCAGCGTGGACGATCGCTCCGGTGAGGGCGTCACGCTGGGTATCCTGGAGGAAGGCGGTCTGCGTCTTCCCCTCGATGTCGAGATCGACAAGGATACTGGACGAGGCGCTGGAACGAAGAAGGTCGGTAAGCACCTTGGTATTCACCTTGATGTTGCTGTTTTCCGATCCCTTACCGTAAATCACGGACGGAATGTAGCCTTCGCGGCGCATTTGCTTAAGGACGCCCGAGCCAGTGCGCTGGCGGGCTTCGGCTTTGAGAGTTTGGGTCTTCGCCATGGGTTCGATTGGGTTGAAATATCCGCGTTTGGTGCCGCGCGGGGCGGCTGGTTACACGGAGGGTGCGTCAATGTCAAAGAGAGAAGTAACCGATTTTCCGATGTGGATCCGGTGGATCGCCTCACCGAGGAGCGGGGCAATCCCGACTGGCTTCACCTTTCCGCGTGCTTCGACGGGCGTGGAATTCGTAGTAATGACCTCCTCGATGGCGGAATTTTCAATCCGCTCGTGACCAAGGTCTCCGATGACGGCGTGGGAGACGGCGGCGTAGATTCTCTTCGCGCCCTGGCCTTTGAGAATTTCGGCAGCGGCACAGAGAGTGCCGGCGGTCTCTGTCATGTCGTCAATGAGGACCACATCCCGCCCCTCAACATCGCCAATGACCTGCATCGCCTCGACTTCGGTCGCGGAGACGCGGTGCTTTGCCACGATGGCGAGGCGGGCACCGAGGGCATCCGAGTAGGCGCGGGCCATCTTCACACCGCCGACGTCCGGAGAGACGACGGTGAGGTTCTCGCAGTTATCCCCGAAGCGCTCGCGCAGCTCACGAATAATGATGGGCTTTGCGTAGAGATGATCGACAGGGATATTGAAAAAACCCTGAATCTGGGGGGCGTGCAGATCCATGGTCACGACGCGGTCGACCCCTGCGGCGGAAAGAAGGTCCGCCACAAGCTTCGCGGTGATGGGGACACGCGGCTGGTCCTTCCGGTCCTGTCGGGCGTATCCAAAGAAGGGAATAACGGCATTGATGCGTCCGGCGCTGGAGCGCTTTGCCGCATCCACCATGATCATGAGCTCCATAAGGTTGTGATTGGTGGGCGGGCAGGTCGGCTGGATGATATAGACGTCCTCGCCGCGGATGTTCTCATTGATCTTCACGAAGGTCTCGCCATCGGGAAAAGCGGTGACCTTGACATCGGCCAGAGGGACATCAAGGCAGGCGGCGATGTCATTCGCCAGCTGGGGATGGGCGGTCCCGGTGAAGAGTTTCATACCGAAGGTCGGAGTCATGTCAGAGGGAGGGTTAGCGGGTCGCAGGCGCGGGATCAAGACCTGCCTTGGGATTCACGATGACCTCAATTTCATCCGCAGTAAGTTTCGATGGGAGGAAGCGGGCTTCCTTGAGAGCCTGGAGATTCGCCTCCAATGAGAGCCATTGCTTCTTCCAGTTCGGATCCAGAGGCTCGATGATCTTGCGTGAAGCTTCGTAGCGTTTTCGGGCCTCAAGCATGAGGGCATGAGCCCGCTCCGGATCGCGGGAACGCCCCTTTAACTTCATACGATGATTATAGCCTTCCTCGAAAAGAAGACGGCCCTCAATGAAGGCAATCCATGCTCTGACTTCGGAACGCAACGCCGTCTCTTCCTTCGGGTATCGGGGCAGCTTTAGGAGCTCGTGACGCTTCACAAGACGTTCATTGGCGAGATGGAATCCAGAAAGAGCAGCCAATAACCCTTCCCGATCCTTCTGCCTGATTGCGCGGACGAATGAGCTCCGTGCAGCGTGATAGTGAGGCTTCAAATTCACCTCACGCGACCACGATTTTTCCATCGCCACGAGATGATTGCTCTCTGCCGACTCGAAATCACCTAGAGCATCCTGAGATCTGGGTATCCCAACGAGGGCTTCTGAGGAACGCGGATTCAGCTCCAATGCCAACTCGAACGATTCGATGGCAGACTCATAATAACGATCTGAAGCTTCCTTATTCTTTTTAAGAAACTCTCTCGCGGCCC